>CAZUST010000010.1:0-40105 GCA_964623335.1 uncultured Candidatus Saccharibacteria bacterium | reverse complement strand
TTTTCGCTTCCGCGCCGGAAACAATTTCGCGCTCATTTCTTGATTAGAAAATACTCTCTCAGTGCGTATTGATATTTAATATGCCTGCATTGTGCAATACTGTAAAATTGACACCGGTTTCCGGAGTGGTAAAATTTAAACTATAAAGTGCGTCTCTCCTGAATTCTCGTTCGGGAAACGCCAAAATGGCAGGGAAAGGAAATTATTTCCCAACCTTCGCCCACTATTCCTGTCCCCTAACCGGAGCCGGAAAAGTATCAAAAAACGTCTATTACGACGTTTTTTGAGTTATAGCGGCTTTAAGCTATGATAATCAATCATAGACATGAAAACATCTTCGCGTGAATTCCGGCAGCGGAGCGGATGCCGTTAACGCGGCATCAAAGATGCTTCCTCCAAGAATATTTGGGATACTTGCGCTTCGCCAAAAATTCCGTCTTAATTTATTCTCCGGGTAAACCCGAGGCCTACTTCTGAATAAAAAAACCCGCACAACTTTGCGAAATTTTTTCAAAATATCCTTGGCAATCGCCCTTGGCGTTTTTATTATTGCCATTCCTAAACTTTTGGACCGCGGAACCCGGATACCCCTCTACGCCAAAGCTTATTCAGCTTCGCCTTTTTCCTGCGCTTACGAATCCGCCATCGGCACCCAGATTAAATTTAAATTCACGCCTTCCGCCGGCGCCCAATCTTTGACCCCCGCATATTCGGTAAAAGAAATTCCCGAACAAGGAACGACTATCGTCACTTTCGAAAAAACTCCCGATCTTATCGGCGAATTTGTGTACGACGATGTCATCAATGATCCTCTGATAGAATTATTGAACTATTATATTGAAAACAACCGGCTGATCGTTGAAATAAATAGGCGCGGCAATTATCTGCCCGCCCGGATCGCCGCGCAAGACCAGATTGTCGCCATTATTCTCCCGCCTGGAGACAAAAACTTTCCGGTTATTGCCAACAAAAAACCTGATGATGATTCCGCCGCCTTTCCGGCTCTGCATCCGGTAAGTTTTGACGCGGTTCTTAACGGCTCTCTGAAAAACGCCAACGTATTTTTCAATAACGATCCCGTACCATTTTCGGTGAAACTTACCGCCGCCGGCACCGAAAAACTTAACGCGACCAGCACTTATTCCTTTACCTTCGAAGAAGAACTCAAAATCGACACCGACTATACTGTCAAAGCCGTCGTCACGGATGATTCGGGTCGCACCACGGTCTCGTCCTGGAACTTCACCGGCCAAATACCCAGCGCCGCGATCCTGGGCAAGGACCGCTTCAAATATCTTGGTTGGTGGGGCCGGATCAACGCCAACGGCATCACTGTTCGCAAAGGCGCCGGCACTTCTTTTGACAAGATCGGTACGCTCTCGTCGGCTGAACGGGTTAAAGTATTGGAAGAAGTTTTCGGCGAATGGGTCGATGGCAAAAATTTGTGGTACCGGATCGACGGCGGCAAATACGCCGGTAATTATATTTTTGCGGATTATATAACACCGATGGAACAACCCGAACCGCCCGCCGAATTTAAGATTCCCGACGGCGTCGCCGCGGGCGACAACTGGATCGACGTCGACCTGACCAAAAAGATTCTCACGCTTTTCAATTACAATAAACCGCTTTTTACCACTTACATATCTCCCGGCCGCGCCGAGAATCCGACTCTGACCGGCACCTACCGCGTTTGGTACAAACTCAAAAAAGCCGAAATGCAAGGCGGCCCGCCATTGCATAATTACCGCTACGATCTGAAAAACATTCCCTGGACAATGTTCTATAATTATGATTACGCCATCCACGGCACCTACTGGCACGACCGGTTTGGCAGCCAGCAATCTGCCGGATGCACCAACATGACGCAGGGCGACGCCAAATACATCTTCGACAATACCCTGCCTGCCATCCCCGACGGCAAAGAAATTGTTTTCGCGCGCGACAAGAACGGCAAAGGCACCGGCACCGTCGTCTACAATCACAAATGATCAACATCAAAAAAATATTCCGCAAATACAAAAAGAAAGCGATTTTTGCCGCCGCGCTCGCGGCCGCCTTTCTTGTCTGCGCCCATCTGGAAACTTATTGGGTTCAGGTAAAAACCACCGCGTTTACGAACCGCAGCCTCCCAATGGAATTCTCCGGTAAAAAGATCGCCTACATTTCCGATGTCCATTGCGGCGAATATTTCGGCCCGCAACGGCTTGCCGGTATCGTCGCGCAAATAAATTCCCTTAAACCCGACATCGTTCTGTTTGGCGGCGACTATGTCAACCGCAACGGCGAATATACCGCCCGCTGCTTTAGAGAGTACGCCAAGATTGCCGCGCCTCTCGGAAAATTCGGGGTCCTCGGCAACCACGATATCGAAGCCGGCAAGGAAAATGTCTTAAAAGCGATGCTCGCGGCCGGAATCATTCCCTTGGTTAACGCAAACCGCGTCCTTGACATTAATAACCGCGCGATCACAATCGCCGGAACCGACGCGACCTGGTATGGTAAGCCCGATGGCGCCAAAGCCATGCAAAATGCCACCGATTTCGCGATCTATCTAAGCCACGACCCGTCTTATTTCGAAAAATACTCGGATAGCCGCGCCAAATTGCTTTTGGCCGGCCACACCCACGGCGGCCAAGTAACCATCTTTGGAATTTCATTGGCCAATCTGGCCCATTGGCATAATTACAAATACGGTAAAGGAATTTTCGTTGAACCGGATCGCACCGTCATCGTCAGCAATGGCATCGGCGCCACGGTTCTGCCTCTGCGCTTTTTCGCCCGTCCGCAGATCAACCTGATCCTCCTGGAAAAATAATTTTATCGGCGGCGTTGCGATCAAAAAATCTCCCTGCGGAATAATTGCCGCAAAAAGATTTCGGTTATCTGCAGGATATACGCGCCGCTTTTCGGCCCTTCCGTTGAATTTTTTAAAATAGCACCTCGAAACAAAAAACGGGGTGATTGCCCCGCCGCTTGCGTTTAAAAAATAATCACCGAACCGCCACATGCACCGTAAAAAATACCGATGGCATCGCGCATGGCGGCGTACTGTTGCGGCAAACCGGTTCCCCTATTGCCGTCAGGTCGGTATCGTCAATCTTTAGCGCGCGGTAAATTCCTTGCGTACCTTTGATCACCGCGTTGTTCTTTTCCCGATCCACGACTGAATTGTCGACTACGGTTGAACTCCAATCGTAGTTCTCGCCCAATTTCAACAAAAAAATATCGCCCGCCGCCAACGCGACATTGGCCTGGTTATCGGCTAACGTCACGATCCTACCGTTAGAATATTGCGCCGGCACTAATACTGGAATTGGCGTTTCCGCGGTTGTGTTTGCGGTAACCGTGTTTCCTTCGTCAAAGGTAAATGTTGCCGCCATTTTGGCAATCGGATCTTCGATCGCCGCCTTACGATTGAGGTTTGTGCATTCAACCTCATATTGCGTACCGCAATACGCGCCGCAACCGCCAAAACCGCACGCCGTATGCGATTTGATCACAAAATTTACCGCCGCCGCCCCGCCCGTGCCGCGCTCAAAAACATAACAATAGCTTGAATAAAGCTGTCCTGCGCCCGCATCTGATCCGGCATACATCGTATAAGCCAATCCCATATCGGTTTTTCCCGCCGTACCCGCCGGTACTTTGCCGGTATCGTCATGAATTTCACCGCATCCCGCTTTCACCGGATCCTGTCCCGCGTCTACCAGCACCGCGGCCGGCGGCCACTGCGTCGGACTCCAGACATTGGCTCCGAAATTCGCCGGATACTTGAAAGAAAAAATCTTCTGGCTGTCCGTATACGTCAGCCATTCGGTTGTCGCATCGATTTGGCCGGTTTGGACTTGGTCTTGATTCCCGGCCTGTCCCTGATCCTGGTTTTGGTTTTGGACAGTTTGGTCTTCTTCCGGCACCGGTATTTTTTGGGACATCATGTAAACCGCCGCACTCAAAAAAACCGCTGATACGGCTATTATTCCAATCAAAATTGCGCTTGTCTTGTTCACGGATTTATTTATTAGTCAATTTGGATATTACCAAAAAATCAACTTCCAATGGCTGTTATTTCAAACTTGGGTCGCCGTCGTTGAATTTTTCATCGATATGGCACCCGTCGCAAAATGGCTTGTTCGTCGATTTGCCGCAACGGCAAAGCGTAACCCGATTGCGTGTCTCATACCTCTTGCCATCGGCACCTTCTATCTCTATCCCTCCCTTCACCCAAACCGGCCCGCTGGCATGCTTCCGCGGGTCTTCGATTAAGCCGATTTCTTTTTTTAATTCCGGCTCGATGGACTCGCCGTTTTTATTACGGGCAACCAGCCGGCCCGATGGGCACAAACACGCCTGGCGCACCGCTTCTTTTTTCAGATTTCGGTCATTCGAATTTTGCGTATTGCTCCAAACGTCGCCCTTTTGGTCATGGCAAAATCTTGCCCGGGCGCAAAGTTCGGGCAAATCATCCAAGTCAATCTCCGGACCGGAAACGGTATCGCACCTTTTTGCGTATATTTCCTTGTTCGCGGTTTCGGTGCCGTCGAAACCGATTCGCGCATGGAATCCGTCGCAAAATGGCTTGGTTTTCGAACTTCCGCAACGGCACAGCGCGTAATTATTGGCACATTCGATTGCATCTTTTCTCTCGTAACCGACTGAATCGCCGTTTTCATCGCTGATAATTACTTCCTTTGCCAACGGCAACCCGCCGCTTACCGCGTACGGCCCATCCTTTAAAATTTTCACCTTGCTTTTTTTATTTTCCATATTTTGTTTGTGGCTGTATCATAACAAAAAACATCCTTAAAACAAATTAATACGGCAGTATTCAGGTATTCTTTGAAGAAATATCTGGCGCAAAAATACCGGAAAAATAAAACTGCCGCTCCCGCAAAAAAATCCCTGATCCACATTCAAATAAGCAAACGGCGCCAAAATGACTTCCGCCAACATCGTCTTGGATATAAATACCGAACTTTTCGAAAAATCCCTTCTCGATATTTCAGCCGCCGCCGACGTTGATGCCGTAACGATCCGGCTAATTATCTCCATCGAAATTTTAGACCGCGGTAATCTCACCGCAAAAATTCATTTGCATCATTGCCTTGATCTCTTCCAAGTTTTTTGTTTGCGCCAATATCCACATCAGCTTGGTTACCGCCGCCTCGGAAGTCATATCAAATGCCGAAATTGCACCCGCTTCCAGCGCGGCACCGCCAGGTTCGTATAAAAACATTTTTGCCGAACCTTCCACGCACTGGGTTGCAATTACCACCGGGATGCCCGCTTTGACCGCTTTATTGATTGCCGGAAATAACGAAAAATCGCCGCTGGGGACATTGCCCGCGCCGTAAGAATTCAAAACAATGCCTCTAACGCCGTTATCAATCGCCATTTCAATATATTTTGGGTTTAATCCCGGAAAAATCTGGCAGAATATCACTTCACTCTCGAAATCGGGGGCGTATTTTAATTCCCCTTCTTTGGGATGATAAACTCTTTCGGCATATATTTCCGGCTCCAGCGCGATATATCCCAGCGGCAAAACCACCGGCGACCAAAAAGCGTTTAGTTTGGATTCGCTCCGTTTTTGCGCCCGGTTGCCGCGCAAAATCTTAGTTCCGAAAACGATACAGACTTCCGATATGCCCAACAAGGCCGTTTTGGCCGCGTTTATCAAATTGTTTTGGGCATCGCTGGCCAGATCAAAAATCGGTTTTTGCGCTCCGGTCAAAACCACCGGCTTTGATAGATTTCGCAAAGCGAAAGATAGGGCTGAGGCGGTATATGCCATGGTATCGGTGCCATGCGCCACCACAAATCCGTCATATTTGTTATAATTTTCGTAAATAGCCTGCGCCAGCTTCTTCCATATGCCGGGATGCATATTGGTACTGTCGATATTGGCTACAAACTTAAAATCAAAATCCGCCAGATTATTAATGCCCGGAACTAATGCTAATAGATCCTGCGAATCCGCGGCCGGCGCCAATAGTCCATTTTCTTTTTTCACCATCCCAATGGTTCCGCCACAATAGATAAAGTAAATTTTCTTTTTCATAATTAAGGAATTATTTTACCGCGAATAATCTGTTTCTTTGCGTTTTTCGGGTCGGAGCAGGAAAATATTTTGTTCTTTGGGCTGTTTTAGTCCGCAAAAGCTTCAAGAAACTTGCCTTTGAATTTCGAAAAATATCCCGTCATCGCCAATTTTATCCGGTAATTAACGAATTTTTGCGAAATTTCTCCGGCCATGCGTGTATTTGAGCCAAAAAATTCCGGAGCTATATTCTTCCGGGTTACGATAATTTTTCTTGCCTCCTCAGACGCGGATTAATCATCGGATCAAGCATGTTCCGCGCCCTTTAATTGCGATCGAACCCCCGTTGACCTGGGCAATTTTTACCCGTCATTTTTATGAATGACAACTTCCATTTTTATTAATGGTAAAAATCTTCGGTATCGGCACATAAATCAACGCATAAATATGTAAAATAAATGCCGCTCCAACCCCGCGGCATCATAGTCAAAAACATCACTCTACCTGTCTCTCCGCGACCTCCTTGGCAAATCGATCTATTACCGTTTCGGTTTTTCGCTCATCTTCTATTTTCGCGGCCGCCGCTTTGGCCTCTGCCAATGTTTCGTCTAGGCCAGCCCCGATTTCTCTTAAATCTTTTTTCATTGATTCGACCGCGGCCTCCATCAATTCAAGTTGAGATTCGTCCGGATTATTAATCTCTTCGGTATTCACTAAATCACCATCGTTGATAATTGTTTTTGATTCTTCTTCCATAGTTTATCGGATTATTTTTGTCAAGATCAATTTGTGCAACACCACTCGCCGGAGTCTGGTTTTGAAGTCAATCTTTGGCGTATTCGCCGAAGTTTTATTCCAAGGATTCGTATCCCGTCTCGCCGTTCTATCTTTGCTTTCCGGTAAGTGATTACCGATTCGCCGCGTTCCTGTTTAAATAATTTTGGTACTCCCGTATCAATCTGCTTCTCATATTGGCATCAATCTCAGGATTGCCTTGGTAATAATTTTCAATGACTCTCTTTAATTCCTCGCCATCAACATTCTGCGGTACGTCAATTTTATTTACAAAATCCCCCGGACTCATAATCAGTTTTCTCCTTAACCCCGGATCGTTTTTGAATTCCAAATCAAACTGGCCGATAAGAAAATTATTCCAGCCTTTAATTGCTTCCTGAATCTCTAATTTTTTGGCTTCTTGATTTTCCTGCCGGTTAATTTCCAACTCCCGCAAATCTGCGCGCAATTCTTCTTCATTTTCTCCAAACCCGTCGATTGCTGCGCTTATGTTTCCCAACAACGCCGTTGCCCCGGAAAATTTTTCTTCATAGTAAGTTTTTATTTTTTGCTTGAATTCAGCCACGGTTAGCTGTTCGCCTTCGTTTAGCGCAAAATTGCCATCTTTAAGGGCGCGCTCAACATATATCTTAAAACCGGCATCGCCTTTTTCAGAAAAATGTTTTTGCCAAAGCTGGATCATGTCGCCCGCCGAAAACTTGGCCGCGGCATTTTCCGGATTTGTTTCTTGTTCTGCCGCTAAATGTTCTTGCCATGTTTCACGGCCTTGACCGCCGCCATCCGGCTCGCGAACCGCCGCCTCCCTGGACGTAACAATGAGTGGTTTTTTATTAAATATCGCTTCATATTCCTTCCTGCGATCGGCTTTCTTGATCTCCATGTTGATCGCCGCGATCTTTTGACCCATCTTCGCCCGCTCCCGTTTTATGTCTTCCCACTCTTCCAGCAACTTGCGCCGCCGCTTTATCTTATCGTCGAATTCTTTAATTATTTCCTTGACTTCATTTTTATTCAATCCCGCCTCCTCCGCTTCCTTTAATCCATTAATCTTTTCTTTTTCGAGAGCTTCCACCTCAACCATCAAGTGCTGGAAATGCGCCGCCAACGGTGCTTGCTCTTCATCAAAATTCCGCAAATCTTCCTGGTATTTTAATTTTTTGGCTTCCAAAGGAGCGATTATCTCATTATTGCGCCGAATCATCCACTCGACATATCGGTTACGGTTTACCTCGCTGAATTTGGCGTCGGCTTCATTTTTACTTATTTTTGCCATCAGCCGCTCTCTTTCTTTTTGCAATTCGTCAATCTTTTCGTTACGCGCTTTCGTAAGCAGATCCGCCAATTGACTTTTCGTTGCCGGGTTATTGCCTGAATTGTTTGCCGCCGCGGCCGCCGTTTCGTTCCTCTGTCTGAATAATTTTATCCGGTCATCGATGCGCGCGACTTGCGCGCTCAGTTTCTCTACCTCTTTGTTTGATTTATCAAAAAAATGTTGGTCGAATTGCATCCCGAACCTGGCCGCCACCCTGTCTATCTTGGGAATATTCAAAAGTCCGTTAAACGCCTTCCGTCCGCCATCGCTTATCCGCTCTAGCTTACTCCGATCGTCGGAAGTCAATTTGAACTCCTGCGTATTGTATTTGGCATTTATATCAAACCCCTCATCCGCCGCCTCTCCGCTATTTCTAACCGCCTCTTCCGCCGCCGCGGCTCGCTCATTCCGGCCCGAATGCTCATCGAAAATAGTATTTTCATCATCCTTTCCGGCCCCGCCGGCGGCTGAATCGGGATTCTTCTTATCCGAATTTAAATCTTTATTATTGATGCCCCTGGAGAAAAAATGGCTTTCTACACCTGTCTCTTCCTTGGATAAATCGCCTTCATCATAATACTTTTCTTCGCTCATAGATTATTCGTTAATTGATTAAATTTTAGTTTGTTTAAACAATAAGGTCAAACCAATTATTAAAATTGCGGCCGCACCTTGACAATTCGGTTTCTTCTCGCCCAATACCAATCAAAAATATATTTTCCAAATGTATCTTGCCAGGCGGGGTATAAACCCCGCCCGGCAACTCAAAAAAGCGCTCCTTGCAAAAGTACTCGGAGCACCTAAGGAATCCTCTTGGCGCGTCCGAAATAAAGCCCCGAGATATTCCGGTAGTTAAATAAACTCAACTTCTGTTTTTGATCTTTTCGCAAACTTCGGCGATAAAATCCGGTTTGGCAATTTGCCGCGCCGCCCTGCTCCCCCGATCGCGCACCGCCAACATTCCGGACTCCATCTCCTTATCGCCCGCCACCAAAGTATACGGCACCTTCTCTCCCGCCGCCTTACGAATCTTGTTGCCCAGCGTCTCGTCGGCAATATCGGTTTCCGCCCGAATACCCGCGGCTTTGAATTCCGCCGCTAATCTCCCGCAGAAATCAATATGATTTTCTCCTACCGACAAAATTTTTACCTGGACCGGCGCCAACCACACCGGAAATGCTCCCGCGTAATGCTCAATCAAAATCCCCATAAACCGTTCGGGCGACCCTACGATCGCGCGATGGATCATTACCGGCATTTTTTCCTCGCCGTTCTGGTCGACATAGGTTAATCCGAATCTTTGCGGCATATTAAAATCCAACTGGATTGTCGATATCTGCCACTCCCGGCCCAAGGAATCCTTGGTCATAATATCCATTTTCGGACCGTAGATCGCCGCCTCACCCACGCCGATCTTATAATCGATTTTATTTTCATCAAATATTTCTTTGAGCATTGCCTGCGATTTTTCCCAAACCGCCGCATCACCCAAATATTTTTCCGGATGTTGGGAATCCCACAGCGACAAACGCACAAAATGTTCCATTTTATAGGTATCCAGCGCTTCGTTAATTATCGACAGCACCGCGCCAAATTCGCTCTTTATCTGATCTTCGCGGCAAAAACAGTGTCCGTCATCTTGGCAGAACGACCGGCTACGGGTCAGTCCCGCCAGCTCGCCCGGTTTTTCGTCGCGATACAAATTGGCAAAATCCGCGATCCGGATCGGCAGCTCCTTGTAACTTCTTTTTTGCGACGCGTAGATTTGGGTATGTTGCGGGCAATTCATCGGCTTCAAAAAATATTCTTCCTCGGTATAATTGGAAACCACGCGAAACATATTTTCGCGGTATTTGTCGTAGTGCCCGGAAACCTTGAAAAGCTCCGCCCGATTCATGTTGGGCGTATAAACAGTCTCATAGCCGATCTTTCTTTGCAACTCGTTGGAATAATTCACGATTTCCTGGCGCACCGCCGCGCCTTTCGCGGTATATAGCGGCAATCCCGGCCCAACCAATTCCGAGAACACGAACAGTCCCATTTCCTTGCCCAATTTTCTATGGTCGCGCTTTTCGGCCTCTTCCAGATTTTTCAGATATTCGTCCAATTCATTCTTGGACGCAAACGCCGCCGCGTAAACGCGGGTCAACATTTTATTCTTTTCACTGCCCTTCCAGTACGCGCCCGCGATCTTTGTGAGTTTGAACCCGTCAATCGCCAAATCTTTGCCCGACTCCACGTGCGGTCCCCGGCACAAATCGCAAAAATCGCCGCTTTGGTAAATCGAAACTTTTTGTTCGCCCCCCGCTTCCAGACCGTTTATTATTTCCAGTTTATACGGCTGGTCCGCGAATATTTTTTGCGCCTCGCCTGTTCCAATCTCGCGGCGTTCGAATTTTACTCCGCCGCCGATGATCTTTTTCATTTTAGTTTCGATCTCTTTCAAATTTTCCGACGCCAGGCCTTCGCCGCCCAGATCAAAATCATAATAAAAACCGTTTTCAATCGCCGGTCCCATGCCGAATTTGGCCTCCGGATACAAGTTTTTAACCGCCGCGGCCATCACGTGCGCCAGCGAATGCCGCATCACTCCAATATCGTATTTTTTGTTCATATTTTTATTTATTTTAAATACATTTTGCCGAAGTCTAACCTTATCGGACATCTGAAAGGTTAGACATCCAAAACCTTTTTAAAAATTAAAAAACTCGCCCCAACCTTGAATTTTCATTCAAAATTAGGGCGAGGTTTTTAACTCCCGCGGTTCCACCTAAGTTACCCCTGCTTGGCAAAGGTATCTTTTTTACCGGTTTGGCTTGGACCTTTCGGTTACCCGGAATCTTGCCCGGATATCGCGGTTGGTAGCCGCGTCGATCGCCGCATCGGCAATATTCAATTATGCGTCCATCTTAATTCCGCGCTCCCGATTTGTCAATTATTTATTAGCATTTGTCATTTATTAGCATTTACGCTTTGTTTAGATAAAGGTTATATTGCCGCTTGTTTTCCTGAAAAATCACCGGCGGCGCGTAATTGCGGCGCAAAAGCATGGCGCGCAAAATCAACCGCCCCACGCGGCCGTTGCCATCGGAAAACGGATGGATTTTTTCAAATTCGGCATGAACTCGCGTTGCCCAAGAAACAATATCTTTTTCCTTCGCGATTGTTAACCCAACGGTTCAATGACGCAAAAATGGCGCCCAGCGCGCGCGATTTGCTCTTGCGTCATTCCTGACGCTTTTTGAATCAATTTTATTTTTTCCGGTATGTCCATAATCGCCTGGCGATCTCGCGCGTTCATAATACAAAACTATATATAGTTTGTCAAAATCAATAATCTTTATATAGTTTTGTTTTTATTCCCGCGCCCCCAAAGCAAAACCAATCGCTTTTTCAGATAATAAAGAACCTTCCTATCCAGGGAATACTTTCAGTATTTTAGGGTCTATCCCTCGGCTTGTCTCGAGGTAACCCGAGGGATACTGCGAGGGTTAGACCCTTTCAACAACATCTTGAATTTAAATTATCGGGGTTGTTTTTCAATTTTGGCAAGAGCGAATTTGATGAATTCCGCGGTTTCCGGCCGGCGGTTCATTTCAATACCATAATGCCAAGCTTGGGCGGCTTGGATTAAATTTGCAAATTGCGGATATTTTTCCTTTGCCCAATTCGCGGCAACTTTCTTGGAAACCAGTTCGCCGTTGATAACCGCATAAAGAATTCGGCACAAATTTAAAATCACATACGATTGGTAATGGCTGTTGGCCAAAAACTTTTCATCGTTGATCTTGGGCGCCCATTCTTTTCGCAAATCGCGAACGCATGCTTCTTTTAAATCCGCCGCTGCCACCGGCGCCGCTAAGGTTTTAAAATTCGGACCGATAATCGCGATCCCGTTTTGATAAAGAAAATGCCGGTTAATCAGCCATTCATTGCCGTAATTCGCGGCCGGATAAAAAATACCGGCGCCAAAATAAGGCCGCGGTTCTTCGGGCGGTAGAATCCCCGCCAGCATCGACCGCGGAATGTAAGAACATTCAATCCGGTTTGCCCATTGTTTGAATTTTTTCTCCGCTGTTTGGTGCAGTTTCCCGATTTTTTCAATCTGTTTTGAATCTGCCGGCGCTTTCAAAACCGCGGCCAAGTCAATGTCGCTGCGCCCCGGCTCAAAATCGCCATAAGTAAGCGAACCGGTCAAATAAAACCCCACCAATCCCTCGCCAAAAATATCTCTCGCCCCCTGCGACAAATAGCCTACCACCTCATTGATATTGTTGAATTCTGTTATTTTTTTATTAGTCATTTTTATTGATTATCGCAAAATTAAGAAAATTATTTCATTATAAAAATTCAGGTCTTTTCCATTTAGTATGAAGCTATGTTCGCTATTGGATCAGGTTGAAAGTTCACATTCAATGCTTGATGATATGCTTGACGGCCAATTTGAAAAAACTTGCCCTTTTCTGCACCTCAAATCGGTGATCATTCAACCAAAATAATCAAAATCGATCAATAATCATCCAATTATTTATTTTCGAATGATTGACACCAAGTCATTAGCTTCAATCACCCGGAAACAATCGTCCGAAAATGCAATCGGCGGAATCGCGGCAAAGCCCGCTTTTTCTACGCTTTCATAAATGACTTTCGGCTACTGCAGATTAAGCGTATCGCAATTTCAAAATTGAAATCACCAAAAATATTTTTGTTCTTTGGAATAAAACCGCCTCAATTGAGAGTTATCACATCTCCCATCCTGTTATTAAAAGAAACGCAAGAAATGAATAGAAAAAAACCGCCGCTAAGTAATATTGCCACGACGCTTTCGTCCGATAAAGACAATAAATAATCGATAGTGCGACCGCGGCGTTCAGCGAATAAATAATTTCCATTTGTCCGCCAAAATATGTGCCAATCGCCGCAGAAAAAGCCCCGAACAAAGCGACCAAGCTGGCGGCCTTTATGGCGGTACCCGCCTTTGATCGGATAACCGCCCGCACAAGCAAACTAACAACAACCAAAGCAACCAAATCCGATAGACTGGGATTCGCTTCGGGTATAAATTCCACAATCAGCGCAAGCCCACAAAGGAAAAACCGATAAAAAAGCCAACTGAAAATAACCGTAAGCAAGCCATCAATAATTATTTTAATAAATTTATTCATTCTTAATTTTTCTAATGGATAAAAACTTTAAAATTCCGAATCATGTTTTTGCCAAAAACTATAATTTCAGACGGCGGTTGGGGATTATTTATTATTGTACAGTACAACATGGGCACGAAATTAAATTCGATTCCAGCGCAAGATGAGCCTCAAACGAGCTCTTGCGCCGAAGCGCAAGCTGTTGCCCGCTTGCGGATATGACACTTCAAATCGACGACAACTCAATTGCCAGTATACAGGATGCAAAGAATTTTTAAAGGTCGTCGCGTATTTTATTATTATAGCTTGTCCCATCCGGAAAAGTTTTGGAAAAAAAGGTTTTTTGGTATAATCAACGCAATATTAAAAATCGCCGCATAAGCCTGGTTTGATTGATTCTGCGGACGCAATAATTATGAAAAAAGCAGAACTTATTTTTAACGGGAGCCTAGTATTGGTTGATTATCTGATGCTCGTTTTGGCAGCCGCGGTCGCCTACAATTTGCGCGCCAGTTCCTGGTTGAAAGACTGGCGGGATGCCGGAATTTTTTTTGAACATTTTTCTTTCGAACAATATTTTGGCGCCGCGTTATTGATCGCGGCCGGATGGATCGTGATTTTTGCCTTGGCCGGACTTTACCAAACCAAAATCAACCGCGGCACGTTCGAAGATTTCGTTAAAATATTAATCTCCTGTTCGGCGGGAGTAATGCTGATAACCATAATTATTTTTTTCCGCAAAGACCTTTTTGATTCGCGGTTTATCGTGATAGCCGGCTGGTTTTTCGGCATTGTCTTCGTTACTTTGGGCCGGCTGGCGATGCGGGCGGTTTGGCGAAAGCAAAATTTCGGACGGCGCGATGTGGTCTTGATCGGCGGCGCGAATATCACTCGTCAAATAAAAAACGAACTGGAAAATAATCCTTATTATTGTTCGCGGGTAGTCAAAGAGATCGACGGTTCCGCGATCGGCGATATTGAAAAATGTTTGCTTGATGCGGCTTGCGACGAAATCATCGTTTGCAATTCGGATTATCCTCGCGAAACTGTTGCCGCGGTCGCCAACTATTGCGAAGAAAAACAAATTGATTTCCGTTTCATACCGGACTCGTATCAAACATTTTTTACCAATGTCAACGTTGAAACCGTCGCCGGATTTCCGGTATTGGAATTGAAACGCACTCCCCTGGAAGGCTGGGGCCGCTTCGCGAAAAGAACCGCCGATATCATTATCGCGGCCGTTAGCCTCGCCGTGTTCGCGCCGGTTGCGTTGATTGCGGCGCTTGCGATCAAGATCGACAGCCCCGGCCCGGTGATCGTGAAATTGAAAAGGGTAAGCAAGGGCAAGGAATTCGATTTGTACAAATTCCGGTCGATGCAAAACAACGCCCATTTGCTTAAAAACCAGCTGACCCTGTTCAACGAACGCGGCGACGGCCCGCTGTTCAAAATAAAAAACGACCCGCGCATAACCCGGGTCGGAAAATTCATAAGAAAAACCTGGATCGACGAAATTCCCCAGCTGGTCAATGTCATACGGGGAGAAATAAGCCTGGTTGGGCCGCGGCCGCACGAACCGGAAGAAGTGAATAAATATCAAAACCACCAAAAAAAAGTTTTTTTGGTAAAAGCGGGAATGACTGGATTGTCGCAAGTTAACGGCGGCTGGAAATTAAAATTCGACGAAGAAATAAAACTCGATCTTTATTACGTAAAAAATTGGTCGATGTTTTGGGATTTTAAAATACTGCTGAAAACCGCGGTTTTGTTTTTTAAGCCGAAAGACGATTGCTAATGCCGCTTCGGCGGATTACGGCTTATAATTTCTGGCGGCTTCCGAATAATCCAGCGAGCGGACATTTTCTTCCTGTGATTTTTGCGGATCGTTCTCCTTTTCGTAAGCTTTTGAATTCATATAATGCAAATATGCGGCTTTTTCAAGAGCAGCTTTTTTATCGAAAATCATTGAAAACACCGATATGATGTCATTCTTGTTCCAATAAGGAAGAATTTTATCCAATAGCGTGTTGATATCCCGATAACGCCCCTGGCGGTCATAAATTTGTACAAGTTCGACATAAGAATCAAATTCCCAAGGATCAACTTTGACGGCATTATCAAAACTCTCGCTTGCCGCGGCTTCATTTCCCTGCAACAAGCGCAATTTTCCTTGTAAATACAGAATGTCGGCGTTGTAAGACCATGGCAACGCCTCAGTAATAAGTTTTTCCGCTTGTACCGCCGCGTTGCCGCAAGACGTTCGGTTCTTTTCCATTTGCGCCAAATCCCAGGAAGCCGCCATTTTTTTATAAACCGGATTGATAGGATTAATCGCGATAGCTTTATCCAATTCTTGGCGGCCCAAAACCGCGTAATCATTGGTCGTGATCAGATAAACTCCGTTCTTGTAATAAAATTCGGAAATAAAAATGATCGTCGCTCCCGCGAACAAGATCAAGGCGGGTAACAATAAAAACGAATAAGAAACTGCAAATTTTATCGCTGCCGTCTTTCTGATTATCGCTCGCCGGCTGTTGTCGATATCAAAGCCGCTCCAACCCATATTTATTACGACTCCCGAAAAAAAGAAAAAGAAGATTGAATTGGCAAGATAGCTGAAACCGAAACCGAAAAAATTGTTAAGCAAGGCGTTGATGATCGCCGCGGCGAAAGCGACCTTAATGATCGCGAAGTCGTCGTTAAAATCGATATCCGACCGGCCGCGCCAAATTAAGCGCAAACAGGTAAAAACCAAAACTAAAACAAAACCCGCGAAAAACAGGATGCCCGCCGCTCCAAGTTCGGCCAATACTTTCAAATAAATATTGTGCGGATTCTCGCTGTAATAGAACGGCGGAACATTATAAACCTGGTATAGATTACGATAAGATTCGATACCTCCCCCGATTAGCGGATGGTCCTTGAATATCTCGATTGCGCGCCCCCAATAGGCCAAACGCGCCGTCAGCGCGTTTTCCTGACCGGTCTCGCTGATATTGCCGTAAATCGCCGTCGCTGACGCTTGCGCCGCCTGAAAGGATTTGATCTGCATCACGGCAAAGATCGAAACCGCGGCCAGAATCCCGGTTATACCGAAAAGAAAACCCGCCCTTTTCCAAGAAATCTTCTTCAAAAAAATTACGGCGATCATACCGGCAACCGCCAGCATGCTGATCCAGGCGCCGCGGCAATGGTTGAAAAAGATCGTCGTGAAAAAGAAAGAATTTAATAAGATTAAAATAATCGTCGTGCGGCGTCTCCATTGCTTTAACAGCAGCAGGCAAAAAGAGATCAAAACCGGATAACCTAAAAATTCACCGAAAGGAATATGGTAATCAAAGGTGGAATTAAGCCGAAGATATATGTAATTTTGGGAAAATAAAAAGAAATAAATTCCAACCAGCGAAAGCACGACTCCCAAGCAAATCGTAAAACAACTCAAACCGACCGCCCTCTCTTTCGTCGCGCCAAAACCGTAAACAATAAGGCTCAAAATTCCAACCGCCAAAAAATTGCAAAAACTCAATAATCCTTGATATTTTTCCGGAGAATAAAAAATCGATACCCCCATCAAAACCGTGAATAACGCCAAAAATAAAAAGAACATCGCCGGACCGCCGCTCAATTCGATTTTTTTACGGCTTTTCCATAAAAGAATTATCTGGCAAAACAATAATAAATAAAAGATCAGCCTTCCCCAAGCGCTGTTTCCTCCCGCAAAAAACGCCGGCAGAGCGAGCATGGCGCAAAAAATCGCGCCCACCAGCAAATCATGGGGATTTGTTTGCCGCAATTCGCTAAATTTATTTTTTATTTGTTCCAGCATATAGTTTTTTAAAAAATCGGCATAAACTGATTATGTGCCATAATGTAAATCTGTTGCAAACACCGCGAGCGCTTTTCCGTTGATAGCGATGAATCGCCCTGGCTTCCGGAAAATAGACGATTTGCCAACCGGCTCTCTTCGCCCGCAAACAAAAATCAACGTCTTCGCATCCGAAATAATAGCTTTCATCGAAACCGCCGATATTAAGGATCGCTTCCCGGCGCACAAGTTGGCAAGCGCCGATCAGCCAGTCAACCTCCCGGGAAGAATTATGATCAAAATCTTTCAGAAGGTATTTATTTGTAATGATGCTAAACGGGAAAATGCCGTCCAAATTGATTCCGCGCAACAATACGCTGGCCAGATCGGGAAATTTTCGGCAAGAATATTGAAGCCGGCCGTCGGGATAAAGAATTTTGGGCCCGATAATGCCGCAAGAAGACAAACTGATTATCTTGTCAAAAAGCCGCGCCAAACAATCTTTTTCCAGGATCGCATCGTCATCCAGCAACAGACAAAAATTGCCGCGCATTATTTTAAATCCCTGGTTGCGGGATTTCGTCACGCCAAGGTTTTTTTTGTTTTCGATAAGAATCGCTCGCGCGAATTCATTTTTCACCATTACCGGGCTTCCGTCTTCCGATCCGTTGTCGATAACGATCACTTCATAATCAAAATCGAATTCGCTGGCAAAAACCGACCTCAAGCACTGGCGTAAAAACTCTTTCGAGTTCCAAGTCGGGATAATGACTGAAACCGCGACATCACCGCTCATAATGATTTAAGCATCGCATCAAAATCGGGAATTGCCAACCGGGAATTCAAATCTTTTACGGTCGCGAGGGTACGGTTAAGCTTCGGACCGGGATCGTCGATAATATCGCAATCAATATTGTATTTTTCCCGGAATTTTAAAAGCATCTCGTATTTGGAAACCCGATTGGAAAAAACATGGTAAATCCCGGTTTGCGGATAATTATCGCGATCATTGAATATCTTGACGCAGATATTGGCAAATTCCCGGGTAGTAATACCATTCCAGAAATGATTGCTGAACCCCTTTAATGTTTGGCCATTCTGCTTTTTGAACCATTCCAGCAAACTTAAAAAACCGGTAATCTCCGGACCGATGATCGACGTCCTTAATGTCAGGCAATTCGCAGGTTCTCCCAAACTTTTTGATAAACCGTAAACATCGACCGGACTGGGCAAAGAATTTTCGTTATAAGGAAAATTTTCCGTTCCGTTAAAAACGCAATCGGTAGTGATATGAATAAGCTTTGGCCCGTAAGTATCCGCCAATAGGTGCGGCAAAGCGGAATTGATAAAAAAAGTATTGGCGCAATCGTCAAGCGAATAAGGAATAATGATTCCGACACAGTTTACCGCGCCATCCACCGGCCCAAGGCTGTCAACAAACTCCCGATAATGCGGACTCTCCGAAAAGCCCTTGAAACCTTTCAAGTAATCATCGTAAACACAATCGAAATCAAAATCCAAGACACGGTGATTTTCGGTACCGCCATAATCTTTTTCAAGAAGCGTGGCGTTTTCCTTGCCGCGGACAACCAAAACCAAATTAAAACGGTCTTTTAAAACGTTGTAGACCATGCTTCCCAGCATGCCCGCCGCCCCGATAATCACGATTGTTTTTTTGTTATTTGCCATTAACTTTTTTAAATAATTCAAACTCCCGCTGGATCTCGGCAAGGGAAATTAGGGTTTGCTTCATCTCGTCAAACGACAATCTTTTTGCGTTCTCGGAAGTATATCCGGAAATATCAGGCTTAACGCCTTTGGTCCCCTTGTAATAATATTGTTTATAATCAATGCTGGAAAATTCCGGATATATTTTATAATAATCGCCGCAATCCGTTGAACGGATGATTTCTTCGGCCGAAATCAGCGTTTCGTGCATTTTTTCTCCGGGCCGCAAACCGATTTCCTTTATTTGGCCGCGATATGAAAATAACGATACCAGCGATTGCGTCAAAATATTTATAGTCGCCGCCGGCGATTTTCTGACGTAAATCACCCCGTTTTCACCGCCGCTTAGCGCGAAGAGTACCAAGTCGATCGAATCTTCAAGCGACATCATGAAACGCGTCATATTTCCATTTGTAACGGTAAGCGGCTTTGATTGCTTCATTAAATCGATAAAATACGGAATCACCGATCCGCGGGAATACATTACGTTGCCGTAACGCGTTGCGCATAAAATCGTGCGGCCGTGTTCTTCGTTGGCGGATGCGACCATTATCCGCTCCATCAAGGCTTTACTCATACCCATGGCGTTTATAGGATAAACTGCCTTATCCGTACTTAATACTACCAGCCGATGGACGCCATTGCAGATAGCCGATTGAATAACGTTATACGCCCCTATGGAATTTATCTTGATCGCTTCCATTGGAAAAAATTCGCAGCTGGGAACTTGCTTTAGGGCGGCGGCGTGAAAAACCAAATCCACCCCCCTCATGGCGCAATCAATCGATTGTCGGTCTTTTACGTCGCCGACAACGAATTTTATCCGGTCGTCATCGTATTGGTTCCCCATATCAAATTCCGCCTTCTCGTCACGGTCAAAAATTATTATCTGCCGGGGATTAAGTTTAAGCAAAGCATCCGTGGCGACATGGCCGAACGATCCGGAACCGCCGGTTATAAGTATCACCTTGCCTTCGATATTCTGGCTATACCGCAAAAAATTATTTGGCATATTTTTTCAAGATATTGCCTGCCTTGCTGGCGATGATGCGCACGATTTTCCCGGAAACGTTATAATCCTGGTAGCTGTAAGGTATTTTAAATTTATCGCCGCTTTTGAATTGGTCGGTTACAATGTCGATTGCTTGCAATACCGCGTCCTTGTTCAAACCCGATAGAATCGCGACGCCTTCGTCATACGCCTCCGGCCGTTCGGAACTGGTCCGCACCTGCACTGCCGGAAAACCGATGATCGAACATTCTTCCAAAATCGTGCCGCTATCGGAAAGCGCGCAGAAAGAATCTTTCATCAGCTTGATGTGATCCGAATATCCGAATGGTTTGCAAAACCTTACCAATGGATCAAATTTTACTTTTTCCTTCTCGAAACGCCGGCGCGTGCGCGGATGGACGCCGAAAATTACCGGAATCTGATAAGCTTTAACGGCCCCGTTTAAAATTTCAACCAGTTTTAAAAGTGCCTGGCGATCGTCAACATTTTCTTCGCGATGCAAGCTGGCTACGAAATATTTTCCCTGGCTCAGGCCGATCCGTTTTAAAATATCCGAACTCTCGATTTTATCTTTATGGTAATTGTAAACTTCCGGCAATGGCGATCCGGTCACGAAAATCGTTTCCGGAGCAATCCCTTCGCGCAACAGGTTTTGCCGGGCATTTTCGCTGTAAGGCAAATTGATATCGCTGATATGGTCGACGATATTGCGGTTGACTTCTTCGGGAATGTTGGCGTCGAACGCGCGGTTGCCGGCTTCCATATGGAATACCGGAATGCGCATTCGGCGCGCGACGATCGCCGACAACGCGCTGTTGGTATCGCCCAGAACCAGAACACAGTCTGGTTTTTCTTTTATTAAAACTTGTTCGCTTTGTTCGACGATATTGGCAATCTGCTTTCCCAGACTGCCGGCTTTGACATCCAAAGAGTAGTCCGGCTGGCGAATGCCCATTTGTTCAAAAAAAATTCCGTCCATTTCATAGTCGAAACTTTGGTGAGCATGCACCATGACATGGTTGAAATATCGGTCCAGTTTAACAAAAATCCGCGATAGCCGGACAATCTCGGGCCGAGTACCGAAAATTGTCATTACTTTTCTTCTTTTGATTCGATCCGCTCTTCCCATGTTGAATAATTATTTAGGCATTATATATTATCGGCGAAAAGATTTCAATTTGCCGGCAATTTTTTTTAAACGTTGCCAAACGTAATGCGCCGTGATCCGCAAAATCTTTGCCGGACAGCGGTAAATTGATTTCAGAAGATAGCGCCAATTGCGCGACAATACGCTCTTTCCGCTGACATACCATGCGATAAAATAAGCGCTGCTCGTTGCCTGATTCCTCAACCTTTGGAATTCCTGGGGAAGATTCGGAAGCGCAAATATTTTTTTCGCCAGATCAAGATGCTCTTGCGCCATCATCTCCCCCTTATTGCTCGCCGTAGTCGACGCCGGATGAATGCGGGAAGCCCCCAAAACTTGAGGCACGCGCATGAATTGGCCCAGCAGCCCGGCACGAAGCCAAAAATCAAAATCGGCGACAAAACGGAAATAAGGATCCCGGCCATTCAGTTTTTTGGCAACTTCGGCGCGGAAAAAAGCGCCGACTTTCGGCAAACAATTGAAATAACCTAACATTTCGGAATAATTGTAATTTATGGTATTGATCTGACCGATGACTTTGCCGTATTGATCAATGTGCTGGTAGTCGGGATAAACACCGATTATTTGCGGATAATCCGTTAAATACTTGACCATTGTCGAAATCGCGCTCGGAAAAAGCAAATCGTCGGAGCTTAAAACGCCGATGATCTCGCCTTTGGCCATGGAAAAACCTTTGTTGACGGTACGGGACTCTCCCATATTTTCGTGCCTTGCCAGTACCACCCGGTCTCTGTATTTTTGAAGCACTTGCCAGCTGTCATCGGTCGAACCATCGTCCAAAACAATATACTCGATATTCGGATAATCCTGGCTTAAAACGCTTTTAATCGTTTCGTCCACCAGATCGGCACGGTTATAAACCGCGGTAATAATCGTAACCAGCGGTAATTTGATATTCATTTTCAACTTTAATACTTTGAATTATGAAACGCTTTTGTGTTTTGGGCCTATCCCCCGCGCGATCGTAGGAATTGGACCATCCAACAACGTTTGAATTTAATGGTTTCGTAATTCAAAGTTTAATAAGTTTATTGCATGTCTTCAATACTCTTGGAATGACATTTCTCCGATTGAATTTTTGCGATGTTTCAAACGCGGCTCGTCCCATTTTTTGACATGACACAGATCATTGTCTCGCGAAAAAATTTCCATTTTTCTTGAAAAGCGCTGATATCGTCGGCGCTTTAAATTCCAACGACTTGATTTTTCCCGAACCGTTTTGGCCGATGATTTCCATCGTTTGCCCCGCATCAATTTTCAAATTAGCATCGCGTAATACCAAAAATTTTTCCTTTTTCAATCGGCTGAAAAAAATTTCAAGCGGTACCGGCTGCTCGCAAATAAAAGTATTTTTTATTGGCATTGTTGATTTCGATTGCGCCAATACCCAATCCGCAAAAAAACCGTTTTCGCTTTTCAAATTTTACTGTCCTTGACACCATTATTTCATTATGATTTAATCTTGGAAAAAGGAGGTTCATTTACATGAATAACACGAAGCGGACAACGCCGGTTGAATTCGTATCAGAAAGTAAAAATTGCCAGCAGGTGTTAATAATTAATCCGTTTTTTCACAAAATCTCAGTGTGCGACCTGATACATAGCGCATTGAATATATCCGATACCAAGTATTTTTTATATGTTCCGATCAATGGCAAACATTTTTTAGTTGACTATCAATTTGCATCGGGAATTTTTGTCCGAGGCGGCACACTGATAGATTTATACATAGTAAAACAAATTTACTATGCGGAAATAAAATCAAAAAGTAATTTTCTCGTAGTTAACGAAGATGGATCTTGGCAATTGCAAGACAAACTCACCAATCAAGACTCAAGTAAGAAGTATATACCGATAGATCACGCACCCGATGCAATAATCAACGCAATCGCCGTAGTTCTTGGAGATTTCATCCGGCAAAGCTAAATTCAAATTTAGCTTTTTTTTAATATTTTAACGTTTTAATTCGCGGCAAAGTTCCAAAAAAGTCGCGCCGCTCCAGGCTTGGTTGGCGCAACCCGCCGGCGCGTAGTTGTTCGCCGGACTGATTTCGGAAGCGCAGCCAAGCGCGCCATGCCACAAAATATCGTTGGCGCTTGCCTCAAAAATTTTTTCCGCAAAACTTTTATACTTATCCCTGTCAAAACGATTCAAAACTATCGCCGTCAGATTATTGATCCAAAACCAGCTGTCGCCGTTATGGTACGCCGCCGGATCAACGCCGGTATCCGTCCCGTAAAATTCGGCGTCATTTTTACTCAAAGTGGCCAACCCGCCCCAATCGAGCCACAGATCGTCCAGCGCGTTGTCGAAAACTTCTTGCCACTCGCTTTTCTTAAGCAGCTGCGGATAAGCGTACGCCGCCAAAAAAACATTGGGACGCGCGCGGCGATCCGTCCGGCCGCTCGCCGGATCGAAAAGATCCGCTAATTTTCCGTCGCAAAAAAATTTTTCGCGGATCATCAGCCGCGCCGTTGCCTCCAAGCCATGGTAATAGTTCCTCATGTCCGCATTATCCGCGATACGCGCCGCCAAAGAATACATGTTTAACCGCAGCGCTTGGATCTCGATTGCCGCTCCATTCCGGTTCAAACTGTCCATCCAAGTCTGCTTCGAACCGTTGATTGCCAAGTCGTTTTTAGTATCCTCGGCTGTCAATCTCTCGATCGATTTTTTCAATATTCCGGAAAGTTTTTGAGTTTCTTTTATGTCGAATTTTTCCGCTTCCATGAATTCGCCGGCGCGCAAAAACAGCCAGCCGATCGCGTCCGCCGAATCGCCGTATTTATAATCATTCGCGGCCAATTCGTCCATCTGGCGCCAAAAAATTTCTTTCGCCGCCGCCGGATCGAAAATCGACAGACCTTTCAGTGAAACCGCCTCATCGCGCCGCCAAACCTGGAAAAACCACGGCAACCCGGCGCGCAAAGCAAGTTTGCCGTTTTTCTCGGTTTTTAACATTTCCAATGCGCCTGCCGCCGCCCGTTTGGATAACCCTTCTTCGCTGCCGGACGACAATTCTTCATCGATCCGTTCCGGGATCATTTCTCCCGCTTTTATTTTTCCAAAACTGCGCCATGCCTTGCGGGCATTGATTATCGCCTTCTCCTTTGATAATGCCGCGGCAATTACAATTCTCGATACGGAAATTTCAACAGGCTCAAAAACCCATCTCTCGCAAGGTTTATCGCCGCGCGCCCGGTCATATTCGTAATCGCGCTTTGCCCACTCTTCTTTTATGTTGATTATTCCAAAATCTCCCCAAATCGCCGTAAAAATTTCCGGTATCCCGGCACCCTTCTGGGTAAAACTTATCAATATCGCGCCGTTTTCTTTCCACACCCGGTAATTTCTCCCGAACTCCAGTGAGCAATAAGGATCCCTGATGTCAAAAAAAATTTCCACTGGCGCGAATTTATCCACCGCGTATGCCAAAACTTGTCGCTCCGGCAGATAAAATTTTTCGTTAAATTCCCGGCTGATTTTTTTTACGCTTTCAGGGCCGTTAACCAGCCCTTCGACGCGAACGCGATCACGCGGCCGGATGTCTTCAACGATTTTTACCGGCCTGCCGTCATCCAAAGCTAAAAACCAGCCTTGATATCGGCTGGCGGGATTCGTCCCGGTCCACAAATAGCTGCCGTCTCTTGCCAGCATCAAACTGGCATCGCCTTCGTTGACCGGTTTTCTTGATATCGATTTTTTACCGTAATCATGGGTTATTTCCATATGCCAGACCTCATCCATTGTCTTTGCCGATCGCGCTAATTGCCTTATTATGCGCTTCGATATAATTTTCGACCAAAGTTTCCCAATCGAAATACTCCACCAGTTCCCGCGCGTTAATCTTGTTTTCCACTCGCTCATGTCCCGATAACGCGGCATAATTATAAAGCATTTCTTCCAGCTGCTCCACGACATCTGATTCTTTCTTGCCAAAATTATTGACAATGAAAATTCCCGGACAGCGGCTGTCGCGCGGCAAACGTAATAAATATCTGCCCAAGCCGCTCAAGTCGCTGGTGATCGACGCCACCCCTTCCGCCGCCGCTTCTATCGGCGTGTATCCCCACGGTTCGTAATAAGACGGAAAAACTCCCAAATGGCAGCCCTGGATCGCTTCCTGCATGCTTAAATTAAGCAATCGATCGCTTTCGCTCAGATAACTCGGATAAAACACTATTTTTACCCGGTCTTCCTTGGCATTGGCCAGTCCTTCCGCCGCCAACGCGTTCATAATCGCGTCGTTGTGATATCCCAGATCGTGCGTGCACACCGGCGGATTGCCGCTTCGCTTCGCTTTGCGCAACTTGCGGTCCAGCTCCCGGTACTCTTCCTCGCTGAAAACATCGGCGCCTTTCAAGTCTTTGTCCGCCACCAGTGAGTACATGAAACTCTCCGATATCGCCGTCGAATTTTCATCCACGAATTGTTTGATATCGTAATAATTTCCCCGGCTTTCAATAAGATCTCTTTTGATCTCCGTGGTCTTTGACGGTATCCAAAAAAATACCACGATTGTTCTGTCGTTTTTTTCTTCTTTTAATTTTCGATTAAGATTACCCAGCGCTTTGATAAAAACATCCGCGCCTTTGGCATGGAATTCATACCTTGCCATCATAAAATAGAAAAGCGTGTTTTTCAGATCGAAAGTGTAATAAGGAAAAAAATTGTAAAAAATGAATTCCCGAAGCCGGCTCCGCTGAATACGGTGCTTGATCGCCGCTTCCTCAAAACTTAAATACCCGCTCACATCCAAACCGTTGGGAAGAAAGATATCCGGGGTTCGACCCAAAAAATATTGGCATTCCACCCCTGTGATCTCGCTCACGGTCGTAAACACCGTCGCTTCATTGGCCGCGGCTTTTTCCAACAGGTGTTTTGCCTGTACATGGTAATTGTAAGCTTCTTTAAGGGCATCGATATGCTCGATATTCGAATAAAAATCAATATTATTGAAAGCAAGGCTTCTTCCCAGCGTCGTCGCGTGAGTCGTAAATATGGACGCGATATCGTTTTGGCAAAATTTTTTGGCAAACAACAACGCCGAACCCGCCAGCCATTCATGGCAGTGAATCACCGGTTTTTTATCCGGATAAATACGCTGCAATTGTTCAATCAGCTTACCCGCCGCCCAGCCCCAAACAACCGGCTCATCAAATTCAAACGCCGATTCCATCGAATCGATCTTGTACGAATTCCAAAGTTCGAATTTGTAATTATTGATCCCCGGCCAAAGGTTGGAAAAATCGATTAGGATCACTTGCGGCTCTCCCTCGATCAGCCATCGGCCAAAATGGCACTTGATGCCTTGGTTCTCCAAATACGAAAAAACTTCCTCCAAGCGCCCCTCCGGTATTTTTTCTTCAAATTGATATTTTGAATTCTGGGAAAAATATGGCCCTACCAAAAAATACCCCTGATGGTAGCGTTTTACCATTTGTGCCGCTTTGGTTGCTAAAACGGTGTTGATACCGCCAATTTTGTTGCAAACCTCCCAAGAAATTTCCAGAAGCATATCTGCCTGCGGCACGATCGTTGTTTTTTTAATTTCAGCCATATTTAAAAAGCGATTTTAATATTATTGTTTAAAACGGATGGTCTTTTAAAAATTCCTGGAAAAAAATATTTATGGCTCTCACGGCGCAATTCCGCCGGGAACAAACGTGGCCGCGCTATGCGAAATATCCGCTTGCAACTTGGCGCGAGAGGAAATATTGTTTTCCGCCGGGCAAAACTCAAAAAATACGCCGAACCGCGATTCCGACAGAGTCTTACCAATATTTGGATACCTCCAGTTTGGCCGCCACCCTCTTAGCCGCGGTCTTCGGACTTTTTACTTTGCGCAAAGAAAGCCCCAGTTGCTTGTCTCCGAAAACTCCTTCCACCCAGTTGGCAAAGTCGTTTTTCTCCGCCGTAACATGATTGTTCCAAACTTCGGTATCCATCGTCTCCAAAGCTTCCTTGAGTTCCCTTAGATTTTTCAATGTCCGGCCGTCGCACATCCAGAAACTTTTTTCCGGTTCGGTGTCCGCCAAAATCGATAATTTGTTTGATTCCATTTTTTTAATATGAAAAAATTTACTCGCCGACCTTTAAAACATTTTTTTCCGGCTTAGCCCCGACAGTTTTTTCCAGCCGCATTTTAAGATCATCAAAGACATTCATGAAAGCGATAAACGCTTCGTAAGGGGTTTCATAAGGATTGAAATATTTATGCACGTCGCCGTCGGAAAACCATTTGGTGCACATGTAATAAAAATGATCGCTGGTCTGTAATTTCCGCCAATAGTCCAGCATCTCCGGATCGCCGGCCGCTTTGATCTCTTTTTCGATTGAATAGATCTTTTCCAGCGCCGCCTGCTGCATTTTATTTCCCAGCCACGCGCTCAAATCGCGTTCCATATCGGCCCAAGAAACCAACCGCCAAAAATCAATCTCTCCCGCCGGCGAACAATTTTTTGCCAGCCGCATCGGCGTGGTAAAACTGTTCCGCGGATTATCCAGCGCCTGCCATACGAACGCCTCAAAAAATTTAAATATCCCCGTTTCTTCCCACTGGTGCTCGCCGAATGTTTCGTAGTCCATGAAAAGATTCAGCGTTTGCGCGCCCGAATCGATATTCAAAAGGTTCACCCAGCCCACGTACTTTTCCGCCGTCAGCGGCCATTCCTTCCAATCGCGATTGGAAAACCTAAATCCCACATCATCGCTCAACCGGTAATTGCGCAACAGAAGCCGCAACGGCAAATCTTTGGCGGTATAAACGAAATTCGGCGACCGCCACCCCAGGATCTCATCCCATCCTTCGGCTAACATTCCGGTAAATCCCATCTCGTTGACGGCTGCCGCTATATCATTATTATACACCAGCTCCGTATTGCGAAAAAACTTGGGCTCGAATCCGAAAAGCCTTTCAAACATCGCGTTCTGCTTTTCCACCTGCGCTTGGAACTCATTTTTGGAATAAACCGATGCCAGCGAATGGTAATAAGTTTCCGAAACCAGCTCGCAGCAACCGGTATCGACAAGATCCTTGAAGCTTTTCAAAACTTCCGGATAATCGGCTTCCAGTTGTTCCAGCAATATTCCGGTAATACTCATACTGACCTTGAATTTTCCTTTTGTATCGCGAATCAGCTTTAACAGCATCCGGTTGGTCGGCAAATAACTCTTCTGCACGATTTTATTCAGGATCTCGCGGTTTTTGCATTCATCAAAATAATCGTTATGGGTGCCTACGTCAAAAACGGAAAACTTTTTCAAGCGCCGCGGTTGATGGGTATGTAGATACAAACATATTGCCGGCATATTCGTTCTCGCGCTAGGCTTGCAATACCTTATGGTAAATCGACACGCATTTTTGCGCCGATCTTTTCCAACTGAATTTGTGCACCTCGACGGAACCGTTGTGATGCAGCGTGTCCCGCAATTCCGGATATTTGATTACCGCCATGATTTTGTTCGCGATCTGATCCACGTCCCAAAAATCCACTTTCAAGCAATGCGACATCATTTCTCCCACGCCCGACTGCCGCGAAACCATTATCGGCGTTCCGTTGGCCAAGGCTTCCAAAGAAGTAATCCCGAACGGCTCCGAAACTGACGGCATCACGTAAAGATCCGCCATTTGATACAACCGGTTCAGGTCGTCGCCCCTTAAAAATCCCGCGAAAATCACTCGATCCGCTATTCCAAGGCGCGCTGATTCTTCGATCAGCCACCGCTCCATGTCGCCCGCGCCCGAGAACACGAACATCACGTCCTTGTCCATCTGCGCCACTTTTTGCGCCGCTCGCAAGAAATAATCCGGCCCTTTCTGAAAAGTCAGCCGCCCTACGAAAAGCACGATCTTTTTGCCGTTTTTCTTCAATCCGGTAAAATCCGCCGCGAAATTGGTTTTGTATTTGGCATGGTCAACCGCGTTGGGAACCACCTCGATCTTCTTTGGGTTCACGCGATATTTTTCCGTGATACGGCGCTTGGTGTAATCGCTGACCGCCACCACCGTGTCCGCTTCTTCCATTCCTTTTTTTTCGATTTCGCAAATATCTTTGTTTAAACAATTATCGCTTACCCGGTCATATTCCAGCGCGTGCACCTGGAACACCAGCGGTTTGCCGGTAATTTTTTTCGCTTCCAGCCCCGCCGGCAAACTCAACCAGTCATGCGCATGGATCACGTCAAATTCCTCGCTCATTGCGATTCCCCGCGCTTCGGAAGCGTAGCGCATCACCTCGCCCACCAGATCCCGCCGCCATACGCCATGCCCGCCGGTAATGAACCTGTCGGCATACAATTCGCGCTCCTGCGTATAACTTTCCGCGGTCAGGTAAGGCGACAGCGGCGAATCAACTTCAATTATTTCCACGCCATTGGGCCCCTTCACCTTGCGCGTCCAAGCCTTTCCGTAAATGAATTTACATGCGCCGCAATGATGATCAAGTTTTTTTGGCAAAACAAACGTTATTTCGACGCCCAAAGACGACAAACCGCCCACCAATCCTTCGCAGGCTACCCCCAAACCGCCAGAATTATACGGCGGAAATTCCCATCCGAACATTAAAATTTTAAGCGGTGCTGGATTCATTTATAAAAATTTAACCGCGATTGAATTTATATTTTTCTATAGGAGTTTCGCCTCCCAAAATACGAATCTCCGGAAAATAGCCTTAGCGGAATGAATACCGCTAACGTGATATCAAAAATGTTTCCTTCAATGGTGCTCGCACTGCGCCAAGAACTCCTCATTCATCGGCTCTCAAAGGCTTTCACAAATTAATAAACTGCCGTGCGCCCAAAGCGTTGCGATATTCCCGCGGAAAAGGTTTGTTAATTCTCCGCCTTGCTGCCGCGGCGCTGCGGGCGGGCATTCATCCCCAATGCAAAGCATCGGGATATTCTGCTAGATTAATAAAAACTGGTAAAACCTGCTCACTATTTTAATTATATAAAAAAAATTAAAACAATAACAGTGCAAGTATTATTGTGCTATACAATGAGGTATGGAGAAGTATGGGAAAAACTATTTTCAGAACGAAATTTTCAGATTTCGCGCAAGAAAAACAGGAAAGGAATTGGCATACTTGGCAAAAAGGCTGTCGCCGATCGACGATTTTTTTGTAATCGGCTCGGCGAGTCGCCGCGTTGGCGGCGGATAATATAAAAATCGCGGTTGAAAGATGATTTTCCGCAAAACCCGCGAAGGAAATTATGCGAAGGTTCTCGCAAAGGTCTAACCTTCGGGCTGAACCTTCGGGCTGAAATCAGATTAGGAAGGTCTAACCTTTCCGCAACTTTTCGCGAAGGTTCTCGCAAAGGTCTAACCTTCGGGCTGGATCTTCGAACCAAAATAAAATCGCGTACTTCAACTCATCCATTCTAATCCGCCATTCCTAAGTTCAAATATCCGCCTCTTCGTCTCCGGCATTCAAAACACCTTCATTGTCCGAAATAATAATAAAATCTCGAAAGAATCAAACCTTGATACCCGAATCACTTTAAATTGATTATGATCGCGCCGGAAATCATTAAAAATGTGCCGATCGCGGTTTTTAGCCCAAAATGCTCGCCCAAAAATATCGCCGCCAACATTGCCACGAAAACCAAGCTTAACCGATCGATGGCCACCACCGGCACGACATCGCCGGTTTTCAACGCCATAAAATAGAATAACCACGATAATGCTCCGGCAATCCCCGCCGCGAATATGAGCGCCCAATCGCTCGATGCCAGAGACTTGAATGAAAATCCCTTAAACTTGTTCATCGACAAGCTGAGAAGCACCAAAAAAACCGCCATGATTATCGATCGGATCGTGGTCGCCAGAGTGGAATCGATATTTTTTAATCCCATTTTCCCAAAGATCGCTACCAGCGCCGCCATGATTGAAGAAATAAAAGCCGGAATTAACCAATTCATAGCTATTTATATTTTAAAACTGTCCGCCAGTTTGCCGATGAACGGCAGCGGTTTTTGTCCGCCTCGATACGCCCCGTACGCTCCGATAACCGTAAGAGCAAAAACCGCCAATAGCAATAATGGCTGGATTGCTCGTCCGATGAACGGTATCGCCGAAACCAACCCGGCGGCGCACCAAGCCACAAACAACGCCATTCCTTGCTTAACATGGAATTTAACGAACGGATCGTTTCTGTCTTCGGTCAGCAATGGAATAAAAAATACGATATAAGCGATTGCCGCCATGGTCGTATTCTTTCCCTTTGGAAACTCGGATTTTTTGAGTTCATCTTTTTTTGCCGCCGCCGCTAGATTCATTTCCTCTGCCAGTTTTTGATTCATGGATTTTAGGATTTAGCGGAGAAAAACTATTTCTCCGCCGATCATAAAAATACTATAACCGGCCTCGCCGGTATTAACCCGGTTAAACTGCTCCTGGGTTTACCTTCGAATTTACTGACGATTGGAACCGTCTTGACCCATTATTTTATCGAATTTTTCCGTACCCTCGCCAGGCAGCCATCGTGCCACCGTTTCGCGCAAATCGGAAAAACTTTTGCCATCCAAAGGGTCGCGCATTAATTTTAACGCCCGCACGCCGATGGCGTACTGCTGGGTATCGCGATTCGCCGACAAGATCGAACCGATCCGCCGGATCTTGCGTTCCGTTTCCTCGTCGCATTCGTCCAAACCCCGGCTGAAATCTATTTCTCCCAGCTCTTCGGCCATTTGAAACATCCATTCTATTTTTTCCCGCGCTTCAGCTTCATCGGCACCCATTGCTACCGCCAGCGCTAAGAGACATTTTTTCCGATGACCGATTGCCTCCCCGTTTTCACACGTTGGAATATTTTCCATATAAATCACAATAGACCTACTGCGCAAAGATTTACGCAACGAAATTTTCAGATTTCGCGCGAGCCGAATGAGGAATGTCTGCTCGCAGTCTCGTTTCACAAAAACGAGGGAGGCATATTGGCTTAAATATGCCGACGATTGACGAATTTGGCGCAGCCGAAATATGGAAATTGCAGTAGTAAATCTTTGCGCAGTAGGTCTAATAAATCACTGAACATTGCGCATCGTTCCCATAAAAGCGCCAACCGTCCAATTCGCGACCGAAAACGCCAATCCGATCACGCACAATACCAAACCCGCGATCGCCATCCCCCTCCGGGAAGAGCACATGCTTTTCACGCTAAATACCAAGCCGGTGATCTGAGTCACCAAACCCGCGATCGGAATTACCCAGACAACCATGCCGATAATTCCCAAGATCAGCGATACGATAGCCTTCCTATCCTTTTTAACGGCTGGTTTTGAAATGTTGTCGCCGGACAATTGAGTATTGTTTTCCATTTGTATTTTATTAATCTTTGACCTTAAGTTAAATGATACAACAACCGTCATCTTTAATCAAAAATCGGTTCCGAAACAAAAATAGCGTAAATTTCAATGAATACGCCCTCTTGGTAAAAATATAATCTGTCGCGTCCTTCTTAAAAAATATCCGGCCCTTGTTTGCTTGATGAACGTAAAACCTTGTTTCCCGTCTCCTCGATAAAACTTCCGGCACCCGGCGCCAAATAAGTCATGGCGTCCGCCAGCACCGCCCTTCTCTTAAAAATAATGCCGCGCGTTCAAGGCGGCGCGGCATTCCCGCGGAAAAGTTTGCTAATCCTTCGCTTCGCTGCCGCGGTGCTGCGGGTGGGTATTCATCCCCGAAGTGAAGCCCCGAGATATTCTGGCGGGTAAATAACTTATTAATTAGCGTGATCAACGGCGGAGGGGGCGAGATTCGAACTCGCGATACCTTGCGGTATATACGCTTTCCAAGCGTACGCACTAGACCGGGCTATGCGACCCCTCCACTAAAGCGGCTTTCGCGAACAATAATCATTAAATCGGTTGCCGGATTTGCTTCGGATTTCTTTTTTTCGACCGAATCAAATTTGAGGCGCGGCATTGACGCGTTGAAAATTTCACGGCCGGAGAAAATGAAAAGCGAAGCGAATACGCGAGCAAGATGCGGTTATTATACGCGGAAGCCGCCTGAATACAAACTCAATTTATTCACTTTATTAATCTAGCCTATTCAGAAACCGGATTCAAGGCCGAATGCCGAATACCGCGTAAAAAAATTCCCCGAAAGGAATTAATCAGTCGGCATCATTAAACATTACATCGACATGTCCATCAGCGCTTTTACCCGCTCTTCGATCGGCGGATGGGTCGAAAATAAATTATTCAGCCAATTCTTCGCCTGCCGGCCCCGGAACGGACTGGCGATATAAAGATGGGCCGTGGAATTGTTGGCAGTATGCAGTGGCGTCGGATCCGACGAAATCTTGCGCAACGCGCTGGCCAAACCCTCGGGATAACGCGTCAGCAACGCTCCCGATGCATCGGCTAAAAATTCCCGTTTGCGCGATATCGCCAGCTGGATCAAAGTCGCCGCCAGCGGCGCCAGTATCGCGGCAATTATGCCGAACAGAAAAAGAATCGCTCCCGCCTGGCCTTGCTCGCGATCATTATTGCTCCGTCCGCCCCAAAAACTTAGGCGCAGGAATATATCCGAAATCATCGCCACCACCCCCACCAGGATCACCACTATCGTTTGCAGCAGCATATCCTTGTTGCCGATATGCGAAAGTTCATGCGCGATCACTCCTTCAAGTTCGGATTTATTCAACCGCTCCAGCAACCCGCGCGTCACCGCCACCGCCGCGTGATTTTTGTCGCGCCCGGTGGCAAACGCGTTGGGCTGGGCTTCGTTAATGATATAAATTTTGGGCAAAGGCAAACCGGCGGTAATGCAAAGGTTTTCGATAATGCGGTAAAGCTCGGGGTTGTCGCGTTTTTCGACCGGCCGCGCCCCGGCCATTCCCAAAACGATTGAATCCGAGAACCAATAAGAAAACACGCTCTGGAAAATCGAAAATATGACCGCGACGTACAAAATGTTCGGATCGCCGTAAATTTCCGAAAACAGCCATCCCAACCCAATAATAAAAACGCTGAAAAAAAACAGCAAAAACCAGGTTTTACGGATATTTTCCGCCGCGTGGGTATAAATTGTCGCCATTTAGACAAACCCGCGCCGTCTTGCAACGGCACGGGAAATTTTAATCGGTGATAAAATTACTTATTCTTATTACCAAAACTGACCTTGGGAACCGCTCGTTCCTCCTCGCCGGCAATCTCGAACAAAGCCATCGGTTTGAACCCGAAAATATTGGCCACAATGTTGGATGGGAAACTCTCGATCTTGATCGAAAGGTCGCGTACATTGCCGTTGTAGAACCTTCTGGCCGCCTGAATTTTGTCTTCGGTATCGGTCAACTCGCGCTGCAATTCAATAAAATTCGCCGACGCTTTCAATTCCGGATAATTTTCGGCCACCGCGAACAAGTTTTTCAGTGTTTGCGATAATGCGTTTTCCTTGGCGATTTTATCCTCCGTGGTTTGCGCCTCCATCGCCGCCGTCCGCGCCTCGGTTACTTTCTCGAATACGCCGCTTTCATGAGCCGCGTAGCTTCTAACCGTTTCCATAAGGTTCGGGATCAAGTCATACCGCCTCTTAAGTTGCACGTCAATATCCGCCCACGCTTCCTTGGTACGGTTCTTCAGCGCCACCAAAGCGTTGTAAATGATAACCAGCGCCACGGTCAGCACCGCTACAATCGCGATGATCGAAATTGTCACAATATCCATAAGTTTTGTATTTAATTAAAACACCCCTGCCGCTTCGCGGCGATTGGACTGTTTATAGCAATTATATTTTAAGCTAAAAACACAAAAAAATCAAGCGGTAGTATGCATAATTAGCAAAGCTTGTCAAGCGGAATATTAATTGCCGGCAGTCGGTCCGGTATCTCATATTTTGGGATTTCCGAAGTTGGGATTTCCGGGGTCTAACCCTTACGCCTGTCCCGGGATAATCCGAGGGATACTGCGAGCGGTTAGACCCTTTCAACGCATTTGCATATTTATCGAATTTTGGGATTTCCGGAGTCTATCCCTCGTTAATGCGAGGGTTAGACCCCCTCAAATTTTAGACCCGGCGAGCGGTTACCCGCCCGCAATCAGCCCCCGGCCGGATTTTTGGCAATCTCGGACAAGACGAATTCCTTGATTCTTCGCGCCGCCGCGTAGGCGTCTTCGGCCTCTTTCCACGATAATTCCGCCATTTCCCCCGGATAGCGGTCAATGATATACAGCCGAGTTAATCTGCGCAATTCTTCGTCAAAGGCCAAAACGTTTTCCGCCAGAGGAGCAATCAGTGAAGCAATTCTCAATAAGTCATGAATTTTGGGGTATCCCCGTTTATGGAAAACCAACAATGCCTTCAAATACTTTTCCGCCATTTGTTGCGCCAAAAAACCCACCCAATTGGATGTTCCGTCTTGATGTTTTAATATTGACTTAATATTCAACTCGTCATCATCGGCCTTTTTCACCCATTCCTGCCATAATTGATCCGCGAAGAATTTATCTGGCATATAATAATTTACCTTTATCAATAATATCAATTATAAACGGGTCTTGCATTTTTTTTCTCTTGTCCACCTGTTCCGGGGTATAAACCAATAAATCCATCGCGAACTCCCGCGGGAAAAAAAGTTTATCAACATCCTCCATCCGCTTCAACATCGGATCGTCGGTTTTTTTGATGATAAAAAGATCAAGATCGCTGTCTTCGTGCGGCTCGCCCCACGCGTAAGAACCGAAAAGAATGATCTTTTCGGGCTTGTATTCGCGGACGATCTTGTCAACAATCGCCTGTATTTTTCGCTTGGTTTCTTCTTCCACCATATTTTTATGCTACCAAAACCCAAACCCCCGTCAACACCTAGAAAATCGGTATCCCCGGGGTCGTTCCCCGGGGTCGTTCCCCGGGGTCGTTCCCCGGGGTCGTTCCCCGGGGTCGTTCCCTTTTGTAATCAAAAGGGTGCGACCCCCCCAAAGCATTTGTATGCTACAAAAATCAGAGGGTTAGATCCTCTGAAAATCATTTATCAGCTTTGGGATTTCCGGGCTCTAACCCTCGTTAATACGAGGGTTATACCCCTTCAAAGAATCATTTCAAATGCGTGGCCACCCCCGCGTTGTAATCCTGCATAATCTGCTCCGCCGTCCGCGCGTAGTTATAAATCTTCACCTCATCAAGGTATCCGTCAAAATCAAAATCGCCCGCCGCCGTTCTGGCACCAATGGCACAGCTTCCGGTATTTACAATGCTACTGGTTGCCGCCGTCACTCCCTTCTCAACCCCGTTCACAAAAAAACGGACATTCTGCTTGTCATAGACAACGGTCGCATATTGCCATTGATTCAATGTGATTGAATTTGCACTGCTTACCGCTTGGATCGTCCCGGCGTATAATTTTAAGCTATTGCCGGTATAAGCATAAAAACACCAGCCGCCGGTCCCGCCCCGGCTAATGATATGGCCCGCACTGCCTTCGCCCAAAGTTTTTGGATATATCCAGGCGCTTGCCGTCATTGAATTTGTGATATTCAAGCTGGAATCCGCGCCGCAATTCACATAATCATCCGCGCCGTCAAAGCTCAACGCCGAGCCGTGCTTGCCTTCCACCCACGCCGGGCCATTGATCAAAACCCCGGTGTTATTGTTCCCCGAAGCATCAAACGCCCGCGTCCCTTCCCCCTCGTCCATATCCCACTGCGCCACCGGCTTCCCCTGATTATAATGATACCTCACCTCTGCCTCCGTCAGCGCCCGGTTATAAATACGAACCTCGTCAATCTGGCCGTTGAATATAAAGCCACTACTATAATACATACCAATTCTAAGCGGATTACTATCTGTAGTAAGAGGCCCAGAAAAAAGGTCTGTATTTTGGTCAACAACACCATTAATATATGCCCTTATAGTAATCCCGTCCCATGATGCAACAATATGTGTCCATAGCCCTACAGGAATAGAGTTTGAAGTTATAACTGAATTATCAGTAGTGCCATTGAGAATAAACCTCAACTTATTATCATTAGTCGTGTGTATTTCATATTTACCGAAAGAACTAGTGAATGACCCCTTTTGTAATATTCCATCATAAACGCCTCCCTCATCATGTCTAACCCACGCCTCAATCGTAATCGCCTCGGTGATATTCAAGCTCTCGTCGTTCCCACAATCCACATAATCGTCCTTTCCGTCAAATTGCAGGGCGCCGCCGTTTTTGCCCTTGGTCCATTTGGGGCCGTTAGTAAGCGTGCCGTGGTTGTTGTTGCCGGATTTATCATTCAAAACTGATCCGCCGCCTTCGTCCATATCCCAATGGCCGACCAGACCAAAATCCATACAGCCGGCCGGATCCTCGCTGCAAGTTTTCCCGCTGGGCCCCAAATGCGCGGCCAGCCCCGCGTTGTAATCCAACCGGATCTCCTCCTCCGTCCGCGCGTAGTCATAGATTTTGATGTCGCCGATGGCGCCGTCAAAATAGTTTTCCGGAGTGTCGTCGCCTGCTAAATCACCGGCGCCGATATAAACCTTTTTGGTTGAAGCGGAAATTGCCGTGGAATAATCGCCCACTGCGTCCAACTGGCCGTTGATATACAATTTTATTTCGTCAACGCCGCCCGCGTCTTTGTCATAAGTAAGCTCCAAATGCGTCCACGCGGCGCCATCGGCGGCAACGGCGGAATTGGAAGTAACGCGGGCGCTGTCGGTGTGGACACTGCCGATTATTTTGCGGTCAGCGGTTATTTTTAAATAATAATTATTGTAGCGGTAAATGATGTATTCATCGCCGGCCGGCGCGTCGTCGGGTTCAATCCAAACCGAAACGGACAAGCGATTCGCTTGATCAAAAACGGCATTGTCCGCCGCGGAAATATAATCGTTGACGCCGTCAAAATCCAAAACCGCGCCCGTGGGCCCGGCGGCAAAAACCCCCGCCGCGCCAAAACCGAAAACACCCCAAACCGCCGCCAAAACTAAAAATTGTATTTTTCCTTGACACCGCATTATCATATCTTATTTATTAATTCTTATTTCCTGTTTCTTATTTAACTTCTTGTTTGCTGTTCTGAAAACGGTCCGATCCTTCTGAAACTTCTGACATCAACCAATTGAAAATGTAAAAATCAAAATGGAAAATGACAAACATAAAATGGCAAAATTATTTCTTGCCCTTCATTTTAAGAATACTTGAAGCAAGAATGTTCGCAACTTGAACCAATTCCCCCAAAAGCCATTTTAATTCCTGAGCATCGCCTTTTTCCGTATCGCGCAACAATGTCAACCACACCTTTGATTCATTGGCCGATTTTAAGGAATAAGTAAAAAAATTGATAAAGTCTTTCTTGCTGCTGGCCGAATTAGCCTCAATATAGTTCGCCAAAATACTCGTGCCGCTCCGCAACAACTGTTTGCCCATTACATTGCAAACAGAATCTTTGGGCAGTTTATCAATAAATTTAATCATCCGCAAAGTCCAAGCATATAATCGTTACTTGAATTCATTTTTAAATTTTGCTCTGTCATTTTCCATTTTGATTTTTCCATTTTCCATTTTCCCTGACACCGCATTGTCATTTTTTATTTCCTATTTCTTAATTTCTCTTTGGAAACAAAATTTCTGAATGTTTTTGATTCCCCAAATTTTTTAATTTTACGTTTGTCATTTTGATTTTTGATTTTTACATTTTCCATTTTCCTTACGGTGTACTCCATCTCGGCTGATAATCCGCGGTGGCGGGAAAATCGGCGTTCGCGTTATTGCCGGAACTGTCATAAACCTTGGTCCCGCTTCCCTCGTCCATATCCCACTGCGCCACCGCCCCCCCGTGATTATAATGATACCTCACCTCCTCGGCCGATAGCGCGCGGTTATAAATGCGGACTTCATCAATAAGGCCGTCGAAATTTCTTCCGGCCGCAGGTATATCTCCTATCCATAAGTTATTACCATCCACTCTTGGCCCTAAATAACTTGCATTGTAAGCTGTCCCAATTTTAATCCCATTAATATATCCTATCAATTGCGGATTCGCAGATGGGTCGATAGTCATCATCAAATGTGTCCATTTATTATTATACGAACTTGCTGATATTGCGATATTTATAGCAACCCCATTACTATCTATAGAATAAAAATTAAACTGATTTGACGGTATTGAAATATGATAAGCCCATCCTTTGCTAACAGGTACATGCCAAGCTTCATGTATATCAGGTTTCACCCACGCCTCAATCGTAACCGCGTTGGTGATATTCAAACTCGGCTTATTGCCGCAATCCACATAATCATTCTTCCCGTCAAATTGCAGCGCGCTGCCGTTTTTGCCTTTGGCCCACTGGGGGCCGTTGGTGAGGGTGCCGTGGTTGTTGTTACCGGATTTATCATTCAGAATTGATCCGCCGCCTTCGTCCATATCCCAATGGCCGACCAGGCCGTAATCCATACAGCCAGCCGGATCCTCGCTGCAAGTCTTGCCGCTGGGCCCCAAATGCGCGGCCAGCCCCGCGTTGTAATCCAACCGGATCTCCTCCTCCGTCCGCGCGTAGTCATAAATACGAACTTCGTCAATCTGGCCGTTGAAAAAATAGCATTCTTCTGAATTTTTACCAATATTTAAATTTAAAGAATTAGGATTTATGTCTATGTCCAAATTTAAAGAATCAACTTGGACGCCATTGACGTATAATTTCAAAATTTGACCGTCGTATGTCATCTCCCCATGATACCAGTTGCCTGCCGCTATTGTTATCCCTCCATTATCCGAGGAAACTGTATATTCCGTATTTGCGTCATATATTTGTCCTTTCAAGCTATTGGAATATAGTATTAATCGATATTCATCATGAAAATTCTGTTTTCCTACGATTTGCTGATCCGGCGCCACGGTATTTGCCCTAAACCAAGCGCCAACTGTTAACTCTTTTGGCGCAGATAATATTGACGCGTTCCCGCAGTCCACATAGTCATCCACGCCGTCAAAGCTCAAGGCGGTACCGTGCTTGCCTTGGACCCAGGTCGCGCCCGAGATCGTGCCGTTGTTGCCGTTGCCCGATTTATCATTTATCACCGATCCGCTTCCTTCGTCCATATCCCACTGCGCCACCGGCCCCCCGTGATTATAATGATACCTCACCTCCGCCTCCGTCAGCGCCCG
>CAZUST010000009.1:0-40718 GCA_964623335.1 uncultured Candidatus Saccharibacteria bacterium | reverse complement strand
GCGCTGTAAACGCGGTGGCTCTGCCTTCGGGGGTGCAAATCCCTCCCAGCCCACAAGGTAGTAAATCAGTTGATGAACACTGAGGCACCAAGAGGATTCCTTAGGCAATCCGCAAGTAATCTTGCAAGGGGTGCCCCCTTTGGCCGCAAGATCGGGGTTAATACCCCGATCGCGGACTCAAATGGAAAATATAAAATTTATTGCCCGGGTAGCTCAGAGGCAGAGCAACTCCATGGTAAGGAGTAGGTCGGAGGTTCGACTCCTCTCTCGGGCTCAAGGAAGCGCAAAGTTAAGGGCGCAAAGCGTAAAGCAGGAATTCGGACAAGAATTTTTACTTTAAGCTTTTCGTTTTACGCTTTAAGCTAATAAATATGGCATCGAAAAAAAAACCGTTCGTGAAACTTCAATGCGCCGGTTGCAAAAAGATCAATTACATTACCCACAAATCGAAGACGATGGAGGGCAAATTGGATTTGGTCAAGTATTGCAAAATCGAACGCAAGCATACCAAACACAAGGAAATCAAGAAATAGTAAATTAGTTGATGAGCAATGAATTGATGAGGAAAAGCCGGAATACGCATCGCGCGGTATTTTTCGGCAATATGGCAAATTACTTCATTAGCTCATTGCTCATCAACTATTTTCGGGGGACGTGGTGAAGCGGCATCATAAGGATCTCCAAAATCTTTGTCCCTGGTTCGAGTCCAGGCGTCCCCGCAATTATAACAAAACCGTCCATCGCGGGCGGTTTTGTTTTGCGTCTTCGGGCCGCAATTTTTATCCGTATACGAGGTTGTTTTAACGGTAACCAATTTACGGGGGCGTCCGTTCTCTCATAAAAATAACTCTATAAATAACGCCATAATTTTGAAACAAGACAATATTTGTGCTTTAATAATCAAATCATAGGCGGAAGCCGCCATAGCTCTCATAAATTTATGCTGGTTTACAATACTTTAACCAAAAAGAAAGAGGAATTTAAACCGTTGCAGGCTAAAGAGGTGCGGATTTATACCTGCGGACCGACGGTTTACTGGTTTGCCCATATCGGCAATTTAAGGACTTATATTTTCGAAGACATTTTGAAGCGGGTTTTGGCGTTCAACGGATACAAAACAAAACACGTAATGAATATTACGGATGTGGGGCATCTTACCTCGGACGCGGATTCGGGTGAGGATAAAATGGAGAAAGGCGCCAAAAAGGAAGGTAAAACCGCTTGGGAGATCGCCGAATTTTATACCCAAGCGTTTAAAAAAGACTTGGCGCGTCTTAATGTGGCCGAACCCGATATTTGGGTGAAGGCAACCGATACCATCAAAGAACAAATCGAGCTTATCCGGATTCTGGAAAAGAAGGGTTATACCTACCGGATCGAAGATGGGATATATTTTGACAGTTCCAAAATAAAGAATTATGGCAAACTGGCGGGATTAAAAGAGGATCCGTCGCGGTTGAAAGCCCGGGTGGAAATGGCGGAAGGAAAAAGGGGCGTGACGGATTTCGCATTGTGGAAATTCTCGCCCAAGGGTTCGAAGCGGCAAATGGAATGGGATTCTCCGTGGGGCGCAGGTTTTCCGGGATGGCATACCGAATGCGTAGTGATGGCGGCAAAATTTTTGGGAGTGCCGTTCGATATTCATTGCGGCGGGATCGACCATGTGCCGGTACACCATACTAATGAAATCGCGCAAGCCGAGGCCGCGTGGGGCAATGATCTGGCCACTTATTGGATGCACGGCGAATTTCTGGTGTTGAAGGATAGCCGGATGGGCAAGTCCGAGGGCAATGCTGTTACCGTGGATACATTGATCGAAAAGGGATTTGATCCGCTGGCGTACCGTTACATGACGCTGACGGCGCACTATTGCACCAAGCTTACTTTTACCCTTGATGATCTGGCCGGGGCGCAAACCGCCTTGCAAAAATTAAAAGAAACAATGCTTGAATTGAAAAAGAAGGCCGGGTCGATTTTAGCGGATAACGGAAAAACCGCCGAATATCGAAAAATGTTCGCGCAAGCCGTTAATGATGACCTTAACATGCCCAAGGCGTTGGCGTTGGTCTGGATCATTCTCAAGGATGCGGCGGTAGCCGAGAGCGATAAATATCATTTGATTCTGGAATTCGACAAGATTTTCGGACTGGGCTTGGATAAAGTAAAAGATCTTGAAATTCCAGTCGAAGTAAGCGTATTGGCGGCTGAACGGGAAAATTACCGCCAACAAAAGAATTGGGCGATGGCTGACGAGTCCCGGAAGAAAATCGAAGCTCTTGGCTATCATGTGGAAGATTCCCAAGACGGCATGAAGGTCAAAAAGATCCAATAATTTTTTAAAACAAAATCAAATAAAATCACTTGCGCGGTTTTTGTTTTGGATTGATTGAAGTACGGGTTGAAGTACGGGTTTAACGGCGGGAGTTCCGATATTGTATTTTAAAAAATATTTCCGGAAGGCGGAAGTATGGATACGATGCCGGATTTTATAAAATCAATGGAGATTTGGATCACGATCTGGCCGAAAGATTCGCCTAATCCGATCAGGCTGAGTTTTTTGCGGTTCATTTACAAGTGGTGTTTGCGCTCGGACAGTATCGGTAAGACCAACGGCGGCGCTCCCTATCTTGCCGATGGTTCAGTCCGGATGGGGGCGGCGTTTGGCGCGGCGGTTCGAAGCTATAACGAAAGAACTCATTCCAGCAAGCCGCGGGCAGATATTCCCGTCGATGCCGGGGAAAAACTGGAAGATTGGTGGCGGCAACGCAAATTGGATTGGATGATGCGCGAAAAGCGCAAAAATCGGATAATGTGCCGTATTAAGGTTGCGGAAAGAGTGAAGTGGCTTTATGCCGATACATTTATCGCAGTTTTGGCAATGGCTTTGGGGTTCGACGCGGTCCGGGTCGGAACAATGCCAAATCGGGATCCGATCGGCGTTTCACTGGAAGAGTCCGCGACGACAAGGCGAGTTTGAGGAGGCACCGGCCGGCCTATTGTATTTCTGCAGAGAAGCCAGCCAACGATTTTTCCGCCTTTTTAAAAAAGTCAAGTGGCCGTTGCGAAAATAATTATTTACGTTTAAAATTACCAGTAAGAATTTTTTAATCAGTTTTTTGTATTTGCTTATCGATGTTTAATTGCAAAAACAATGATAACTCCCGATCAATTTGATTCGGAATCCGGCGAATTTATACCGGAAGATGCCGGCGGCCAAAATTTGGAATTGAAGCAACCGGATTTGGATACCGCAAACAATCCGGCAGATAATTTTAACGGTGCGGCGCCAAAGCCGGGTGATCCCAGGAGTATTTTTAGCCGAATAGAAAAGAAGATGGCGCCCTCGGAAGAATCAATTGATGCGTTAACTGCGGCTAAACGTCGGGCGGCTCAATTTGAAGAGAATAGGCGACAATCCCGGGATGAACGGCTTCGGAAGTTGGAGGAAAGAATCAAGAGCCAAGATAATTTTTCAAGAGATGTGATATATGAAAATCTTGAAAATAATATCACCAGGATTTCGGAAGCTCAGCGGGGCCGGCATTTTCCGGTAAAAAACGGACGGATCAATATTACTGAATACGAGGGTAAAGGATTCTATGAAGGCGACGTGGTAAGCAATGATTTGCGCGAGCTCCAAAGAGCTCGCGCAAGACAATCAAATATAAAAGATCCCTATTCCAGCGGCGAATTATTGGAGAAAACGGCTTATATAATATTCAACGAAGATTTTCCGGGATGTGATTTTGTACGTTCTGCGGAGGTGGAAGATGAATCAATAAACAAGGACCGGTTTGATGGAATTTTGTTTCTGGACGGGCAAGCGCTTTGCGCCGTTGATTTTACGACCGCTAAGCAGTCGCAGATATTGGAGCAAAAGAGCAAAAAGGCATTTGGGCAAAATGTCAATGGTGTCAACATAAAATATTGTTTTAAGAAAAATGGAGACGCGGCAGAACTTAGTCCCGAAATAAGTGTTCCCTTGATCAATATTAATGGTGATGGCGAACAAATAATGAAAGTTTTGGCCGAAATGAACATGAAGGATAGGCAAAAAGATAAAATGCTTGATTCGGGGCGAGAAAGAAAAATAATGTTGTATGGTATCGTAAAATCGATATATGAGACATTGGATGTTTACTTGCCGGATGGCGCCGGGCGGACAATGTTTGGACGACGTTCCAAAATGGAGGGGCCGTGTATCGAAAAACTTAGGAAATTAAAAGAATTACTTACAGCCAATTATCCGCGTGCCGATGTTGATGATTTTATGTATGAATTGAATAATCAAAAAAGCAGAGGCAAGAAATCAAAAAAGGCGCGGGCGAAGTAGTATGGCGGTCTTATGGGCGAGCATGGGGAGTTTTGAGTAAAAGTCCGTTATTTAAAAAATAATATCCCGGTTTATGAAAGGGATATTACAATGGCTTCGTAGCTGGTTTCGTCGGGGCCGGGCATTCTTTTTTCTAATTGGATACCGTTCACGATAACACCTCTTTGGCGGATCAGGCGCAGTGAATAAGGATGAGCGTAGCCGGTGGCGTATCTTCCCATTTCTTGGCCATTTTGGCGTAGTAGCACCGCAATACGTATTGTGCCGATACCGGGCTCTTCTGAAATTGACAGGCCGCCAATAATAATGTTTCGACGGTGAAAAGTTTCGATTAGGCCGGGCGGACCAGCGGTTTGGACAATGTAATTTAAGGATCTCATTTAAGCTCACCTTGCGGCTATTATGATAGGATATTAATTTTTTTGTCAATGCATGCTGGGTTGCTTTCGTTCAATCAATACGATAAAATTTTAGAATGGCTTCAAAAATTAACGGTGCGGCGGCGGATCCGTCCGCGAATTTTATTTCATTGTTTGGGGGCGAGTCGGCATGGGTATATTTTGCCGCGATGGCGGCGGTTTTGGTTATTTTAGGGGTGTTTGTCGGCTGGTATCGCAAGCGGGCAGGCCGCGAGACGTTCCGGATGACCTTGGACATGGTTTTGTTATCGGTGCGAATTCCGCCCAAAAGCGCCGAGGAGCTCCAACAAGCGGGAAAGCAGGAAAAAGACTGGATGAAGATAATGGAGGATTTTTACGCCAACCTTGTCAGTTTGAAATCCAAAGGTTTTTTTGGGGTGAAGCCTTGGATCACTTTGGAAATCGCGCGAATAAAGGGAGAAATTTGTTTTTATGTGGCCGCGCCGCGTTATTATGCCAGTTTTATTGAAAAGAGAATTAATAGCATATATCCGGATGCGGAAGTTTCCCGCTCCAAAGATTTTAATATTTTCGGGACGCGGGAAAAAGTTCTTTGCGGGTGGGCCAAGACGGCGCAGCCGGTTTATTTGCCGATTAAGACGTATAATTCGATCGAGATCGATCCGCTTTCGAGCATAACCAATGTATTCACCAAGCTTGATAAGACTGAAGAAGCGGTAGTCCAGATCGCGGTGCGGGATACCGCGTCGAAATGGTACACGCGCGGACGGCAGATATTGCGGGAAGTCAGCCAGGGTAAAAATTTACGGGAAGCTATGGCGGCGACGAATTGGATGGGATTGCTTAAAGTCAAAACGGAGAAGGAAAGAGAAAAAGAGGCCAAAATCCAGCGGCGGGTTGACGAGGAGCTGGTTAAGGCCATGAATGCGAAGATTAACAAACATTCATTTGATACCAACATCCGAATCGTGGTATCGATCAAGGATGAGCGGCGAAGCGAAGAGGTTTTTAATCAGCTCTCGGGAGTTTTTGACCAGTTTTCGGCGCCCAACTTGAATAAATTTCAGATTTTTAAGGCGTCGGGCCGCGCGGCGCGCAAGGTTTTGAATGATTTTATTTTCCGAAATTTTGACGAGGGCAAGGTTTCGATATTGAGTACCGAGGAACTGACAAGCATTTTTCATTTCCCGACTCCGTTTTTAAAAACGCCGAATGTGCGAATTTTGAACGCCAAGGCGGCGCCGGCGCCGGTCAATTTGTTAACCGAAGGGCTGTTGCTGGGGTACAACCTTTATCGGGGTGAAAAAAGAAACGCTTTTATGGGCGTTGAGGATCGGCGGCGGCATTTATACGTGATCGGGCAGACGGGTACCGGCAAATCGGCGTTTCTTTCGGGGCTGATTGAGCAGGACATAATCAATGGCGCCGGTGTCGGCGTATTGGATCCGCACGGCGATCTGATCGATGACATCTTGGGAAAAATTCCGAACGAACGCTTGGACGACGTGGTGATATTCGATCCTTCCAATCTGGAGTATTGCGTTGGGTTGAACATGCTGGAATATGATACGAAATATCCGGAGCAAAAGACCTTTATCATCAATGAGCTCATGAAAATTTTTGATAAGTTATACGACCTGAAAACAACTGGCGGGCCGATGTTCGAGCAATATTGCCGAAACGCGTTACAGTTATTGATGGATGATCCCAAGGAAACTTATACTTTGATGGAAGTGCCCAAGGTGCTGGCGGACAAGGAATTCCGGCATTATTTGCTGGCGAAATGCCGCAACACGCTGGTGAAGGAATTTTGGGAAAAGCAGGCCGAGGCGGCGGGCGGCGAAGCATCTCTGAAGAATATGGTGCCTTATATTACCTCGAAGTTTGATACTTTTATTTCCAATGATTATATGCGGCCGATTATCGGCCAGGTTAAAAGCACTTTCAATTTCCGCGAAATCCTTGACCAGCGCAAGATCTTCGTGGTCAATTTAAGCAAGGGGCGGCTGGGTGATTTGAACAGCTCGCTTTTAGGGCTTATAATTACGAGCAAGCTGATGATCGCGGCGTTTTCGCGCGTTGATATGCCCGAAAGCGAACGCAAAGATTTTTATTTGTATTTGGATGAATTTCAAAACTTTGCGACGGACACGATTTCGACAATTTTATCTGAAGCTCGCAAATATAAACTTTGTTTGAATTTGTCCCATCAGTTTATCGGCCAGTTGCCGGACAATATCCGTGACAGCGTGTTTGGCAATGTTGGTTCAATCATATCATTCCGCGTGGGCGTGGAAGATTCGGAATTTTTGGCAAAACAATTCGCGCCGGTTATAAACGCCCAAGATTTAAACAAAAACGAAAATTATTGCGCGTATGTGCGTTTGCTGATCAATGGGTTGGTGGCCCAGCCATTTTCGATCAGGACTTATCCGCCCCGCCCCAGTGATCGCGAGCGAATGAAAGACATAAAAGAATATTATTCGTTGAAATACGGTACGAGCCGGGACATTGTGGAGAAAGAGATTGATGCGCGGCGGATCGCGTACAGCCTGGCGGCAAAAACCGCGTCATAAAACCATTAAATGAAAGCAAATAAGCTGTCCGGGGCGGGCCGGCCGGGTGGTTCGTACCCGAACCGATAAGCCTTGAGTATTCAAAATTATGAGTAACAATATTAATGAATCTAATTTCGAACAGCCGCTTGGGAATGAACCGCGAATAGAAAATGTTGAATCCGAAGGCGGAGCCGGCATAGAAAAAAAATCAGAAGATGGTTTTGAAGAAAAAGAAAAAAAAGCATTGGAATTGGCGGAAAAATTGGCCGGACCGGACAAAAAGAACAAAGAAGGCGGGATTGAAGTTGAACCCGAAGATATCGAACGAAAAAAAGAAATGCTTGTTTCGCGGTTGGTCGAAGCGGCTCTTGCGGCCGGCGATAACGATAAAGAGGCGATGGACGTAATTGAAAGAGCAAAAAAATATCTCGGTAAATATCCCGGTATTCTCGATGAGGTGCATGATCGCTGGCTGGAACAGCGGAATAAGGGAACGTATTAACTGTTTCTGCGGGATGTCTGATAATAAACCGCCCCGGGCAAAGCCTCGAGGCGGTTTGGCGTTTTACCGAGCGCTTCGCTCAATAAGGCTGAGCTTGATTTCGCGAAGGATGTATCTTTGCAAGAGTACTTGCGGAGCACCTAAGGAATTTTCATCCATTGGTTTTCCCGGAAGCTTGTTCCGTGGTCTGCCTTCGGATAAATTCGGTTTCGGGCGTTGTGCGGAAAAGCGAATTTATGAGCCGGAAAAATTTTTCCAATCGGTTTTGAACGGCAATTTATCGGAACTTTTTTTGTTGAGTGCGTTCCGCGAGTAGTTTTAGTTTTTCCGTAAATGAGGTAAAATAAAAAATATATAAAATATGAAATTTACCAAAAAATCGATAATTATTACGGTGCTCGTGATCGCGATTGCGGCCGCGGCCGCGGCGCACTACGCCTTCCAGCCGCAAGCTCCGGGATATAAGACCGAAACGGTAAAGCGGGGCGACATCATACAGGAAGTTTCCGAAACGGGAACGGTAAAGCGGGGCGAGACGATCAATTTAAGTTTCCAAAATTCAGGCACGGTGGCTAAAATTTACGTTGAAGAAGGTGATGAGGTGAGAGCGGGCCAGTTGTTGGCCGAACTTGATACCGACCAGTTGGAAGTCCAGGCCAAACAAGCGCAGGCTAATCTTGATCTTGCCAAGATTCAGCGCGACAAGTTGTTGAATGGCGCAAGCAATAACGATATCAAGATCGCGCAGACGGCGGTGATTAACGCCCAGTCTTCGCTGGACAGCGCCAAGCTTGTTTTGCGAAATGCCCAGGATAACGCGGAAAGGAAAATGGCCAGCATTAATAAAAGCGCGGCGGATGCGCTGAATTCAGCTTATGCCAAGGCTTCCAACGCAGGCAATTCGGCGGCGCAGTTGCAGCGGAGTTATTTCGCGCCGCAGGATACTGATTCGATCGAGGTTACCACGGCGGCGCACGAGATCGGCGCCGCGGCCGCCGCGATTAAAAAAGCGGCCGAAAGGGCTTCCGAAAATTACCGAATCGCGTTAAATATAGCGGCCGAGGAACTGGAAAAAATTAGCGACCGGCTGGGAGATATCCGTACGATTTGCGAAAAAGCAACATGGCGCAATGTAGTGTCGGAAGCGGACAAAAACAATATTGCCGTCCAACGTGATTACGTGAATGCGGCGTTGGCGGCGGTCAATTCGGCGCGCCAAAACATTGATTTGCAAGAAAGCGCCAATGAGTTGGCGGTTAATAACGCCCGGGCGGCGGTAATCGCGGCCGAAGGAAGTTTGAATGCGGCGAGAGAATCGTTAAACAAAATTACCGCGGAGCCGCGGCAGGAAGATATTGAGATGTTGAATGCCCAGATCGATCAAGCTCGGGCACAGGTGGAACTTTTGGGACTGCAGATTGAAAAATGCCGATTGAAGGCGCCGGTTGACGGCCAGATCGGCGAAATAAATTATCGCGAAGGCGAGTCGGTATCGTCGTTGGCGGCAAGCGGAGCAATGACGTTGATTCCCCATGACCCGTATGTTGTCGAGACGGATATTTACGAAGAGGATATCATTAAAATCAAGGTGGGTGACGCAGTAATGATCTCTCCGGCATCGAATCCCGAAGAAACCTTCCCCGGCAGCGTGGTACTGATCGATCCGGTCAACAAGGTGGTGAACGGCGTGGTTTATTATTCGGTGAAGATCGCGTTCGATGGCGCGCCGGACAGCGTAAAAACGGGTATGAGCGCGGATGTGACGATAATTACCGCCAAAGCGGAAGGGTCGTTGCTGGTTCCCGAGAGCGCGATACAAAAAAACGACCAAGGGTACTATGCGCAAGTTTTGCAAAAAGATAAAGTGGTGCAAACGCCGGTAACCGTGGGCATTAAATCAAAAGGACAGATACAGATAATTTCGGGATTAAAAGAGGGCGATTTAGTGGTCATCGAATAACCTATTCGCAGATAAAAATGGAGCCGATTATAAAACTGGAAAAAGTTTGGAAGATATACCAGCTGGGGAAGACCGAGGTTAATTCTCTGAAGGGGGTTGATCTTGAAGTAATGCCCGGGGCTTTTATGACGATCATGGGACCGTCGGGTTCGGGCAAATCGACGCTGTTGAACATGATCGGGCTTTTGGATATTCCCACTAAGGGCCGATTATCGCTCAAAGGCAAGGATGTGGCCAAAATGTTGGAAAGCGAGTTGGCGCTGCTGCGGGGCAAGACAATCGGTTTTGTGTTCCAGGAATTCCATTTGTTGAGCCATTTGTCGGCTTGGGAGAATGTGGAATTGCCGATGATTTTTCAGGGGATGGGGCAAATAAAGCGGGTGGCGCGAGCCAAAGAATTGCTGGGGGAGGTCGGATTAGGGCATCGCGTCAACCATCAGCTGGCCGAGCTTTCCGGCGGCGAGCGCCAACGGGTGGCGATTGCCCGCGCGTTTGCCAATAACCCGGAGCTGGTGATTGCCGACGAGCCTACCGGCAATCTGGATTCGGTGAACGGTAAAAATGTAATGGAAATATTGACCGATTTTCATGAGAAGCGGGGCGGGACGCTCCTGATTGTTACCCATGATCCGAAGGTGGGGGCTTACGGCCGCGAAAGAATATTCATCAAGGATGGGCAAATCGTAAATGAACAAACGGCGTTTGGCGGTCGGATAATTTAGCGGCGGTAAACAAATAAATGTTTGACACTACCAAAGAATACTTGAAAATCGCGGTGCGCAATTTAAAAATGAGGTCGCTACGCAGCTGGCTGACCGTTTTTGGTATCGTTATCGGGGTTTTTTTGATTATCAGTTTGTTGTCGCTTTCCGAGGGGGTTAAAGAAACCGTGAATCGGCAGCTGATGTCGCTGGGCGGGAATATGATCTTTGTGACGCCCGGCTCGGAAGATAATCCGATGTCAATGATGTCGGGCGGCAATAAGCTGGAAAAGCAGGATTTGGCGGCAATAGAAGATGCCAACGGGGTGAAGAAAATTTTGTCGGCGGCCTATCAGGCAATAAATGTGCGTTACAACGAAGAAAATAAAGCTTTGATGGTGGAAGGCTTTTCCTTGGCCGAAGGGATGGAGATTTTGCAAAAGTTTCAGGGATGGAGCTTATCGGCGGGCCGCTGGCCCGAGGCAGGCGCCAAGGAAATTGTGGTGGGAGCGAAGATTGGCCAGGATATTTTTAAAACGCCGGTCAAACCGGGCGATGTTTTTAACATAAAAGGCAAAAAATTCGAAGTTACCGGAGTTTTGAATTCATTGGGCTCAAGAGCCGATGACAATTCGATTTTTATGGACATCGGTTTTTTCCAGGACTTGGCGGGACAGCCGCGCGATACGGCGCAATTGGCTATGGTTCAAGTGGAGGAAGGCGCGGATACAAATGCGGTGGCGGCGGAAATAAAAGATAATCTGCGCCGCGTTCAACGCCGGGCTTACGGTTCGGATACTCTTAATTTCACAGTTATTACTTCTCAAAAAGTTCAGGATATCGCCGGCGGGGTAATGGCGGTGATCCAATTCGCGGTGCTGGCTTTCGCGAGCATCGCGGTGATCGTGGGCGGGATCGGGGTTATGAATACGATGTATACTTCCGTGCGCGAACGGACGCGCGAAATTGGCATTATGAAAGCGATTGGCGCGACCAATGAAGCGATTATGGCAATCTTTTTGTTTGAAGCGGGGATCATCGGGCTTGTGGGCGGCATCGGCGGGACAGCTTTGGGTTTGCTGGTGGCGTGGATTGTCCAGTTGTACGGGCAGGCACATCCGATGTTTTATTTTACCGCGTCGTTTTCGCCGTGGATTATTTTGTTTGGTTTGGGGTTTTCGATATCAATAGGGTGTTTGGCCGGGATTTTACCGGCGCGGGCGGCGGCTAAGCTGCGGCCGATTGACGCGCTAAGGAAATACCAATAACTAAAAATCCGGATAATCCGGATAATCCGGGTTGTGCGTTTTGAATTATTTTAATAAAATAAAATTAAGAATTGACGAATTAGCGACGCACTAACACATGGCACCGAAAGTTTCCAAAAAAAAACACTTTGAACTTTACCGTCAAACGATGGACTTACGGCTGGCAATCGGAATTTTATCGGTTTTTGGGTTATTGGTGGCGGCGTATCTTGTTGCCGGTTGCAGCAATTTAATGAGGTCAATCACGGTGCCGATCGAATCGCCGGCGGCGAGCGTAACCCGCGGGCTTGAAACAACCGCGTCGGTAGCGGATTCCGAAATAAAACAATTCAGGTCGCAGGATGATTTTAAAAGTTATATCGATGACGGGAAACGCCTTTACGGCGACGGGATTTTTGAAACGCAAAACCTGACGCCGCTGGCACAGGCGGGAAAACAGGCATTGAGCGCGGCGCCGGCGGCGAAAACCGCGAAGGCAGCCGCGGTACCGCCGCAGTCAGAATTGGATCCCGTAACCGCAAGGAATTATTTTTCGTTAAAGGGCGGTTTTGATGCCAATAATCCGGATATTGCCCAAATCAATAAAACCAATATTTATTTTTCTCCCGATAACCAATATTACCCCGAAGCTTATAAGAACGGCGGTTCGGATGAATTTCCCGGACAGACAAGGGTGATAAACGCTTTCCCGGCCGATACGATCGAACAAAGCGAAACAATTCCGGCCGATGGCGATGTTCTGCTGGCGGGAAATTCGTTAATAGTATTTTTGGGCAATTCTTTGGTGGCCTACAATTCAGACGCGGTTTTCGGCCGGCAGGAAATGTGGCGCGATCGCATTAACGAAGGCGGCGAGATTGTCGGGACGAAATTGGTTAACGGCGAGCTTTATGTGGCGGTCAAGACGGCCATTGATGATGTCAATCCTTGTCCGTTAAAGCCGATTTCGGCGGGAGATGAGGCTTATTTGGTAAGGTGCGACGATATTTACCATCCCAAGGGGGCGATACTGGCCGACTCGGTAATCTCGATGTTGCACATCTCGCCCGCGACGGGTAAAATAGAGAAAAGTTTGTCGTTTGTGGCTAAGGCTTCGAACGCGGCGGTTATTTTTTCTGATGACGGACTTTATACTTTATGGGGCGAAGGCGGGGATTATGTAACTTTTTTTTCTGATTTTTTGAATGACAAATGCAAAAGCCTGCTTCCCAATTATATTCTTGAAAAAACCGCGAATCTTGGGAGTTATAATATTTCGTTGCTGGCCAAAGAGATGGAGTTGCGCTCCATTTTGATGAATTGGTTAGCCACCTTGAATGCGGACGAACAGGCGCGAATAATCGGCGAGATTAAAACCAGAATGGCCGATTATATGAGCGGTAATTACCGGATGTTCGAGTCGACGCGCGTTGCCAAAATCGATCCGGTTTCATTCAAGTTTATCGGTTCGCGCTTGATCAATGGTTTAATACCCGATGCGTCGTTCGCGGATAATGCCGGCGGTAATTTGAGAGTAATGACCGTGGCGGGAGGCGGAGTGGCCAAAAAGATGAACTGGCTGGTAACGGGGCAGACATCTACAGACACCAGCGACCAGGCGGTTGATAATGTTTATGTGATTGATGGCGATCTTAAAGCGGTTTATTCGGCCGAGCGGCTTAATATCGGCGGCGGGGTTTGCGCGGTGCGCTATGCTTCGGATATCGCTTACGCTTCGTCGTGTTCGGGAGGGCAGCTTTATGTGATAAACCTTGCCGCGGACGAGAATGTGGGATTGGCGTCTGCGCTGGCGGTTGGAACCGATGATTTTTACATTTATCCTTTTCGAAATCGGGAGTTACTGATCATTTCCAAGAACAAGCGCAATATCAATATGGCAATCTATGACAATGCTTTGGCGGCCAAGCCGGAAAAAAAATCGGAATATTCGCTAAACGATTATTGGGCGGATTTTGACAGCAACTATAAGGCTTTCGCGGCGGATGACGAAAATAAGTTGTTTTTTGTGCCGGCGGGCAAGGGCGGTTATATTTTTTTTCATAACGGCGGCAATATCGAATTGCAGAAAAATGCGGGGAGCATGATCCCAAGCCGAGCCTATTTGAAAGGCGGTATGCTTTATATATTGTCCGATGAAGGGATTGAAGTTTTTGGCGCTCCGGAATGGAGCCAGATCGGCAAATTGCCTTTTAAAAATTAGCGGATATATTAAATCAAAAAAACATGACGATTCTGGAAACATTAATGACGATCCCGATAATGTTTTACATTTCAACGCTTTTTTTGCCGGTTTCGCTGTTTGGTTATTTAACTTTCGCCAAACCCAAGAAAAAGATTTTGGCCAGAGCGGCCAATCCGGCGGATACTTTGAAGGAACAGCGGGTTGATACAGAGCGGGAATTGACGGCGGCGATTTTTTTGGGGGCGACGATCGCGTTTTCGGCGGGATTGTTGATTTCGATATCGTGGCTAATCGGCGACTACAAGAGCAGCCGGAATCTTTTTGCCGAATCTTTACCGGCGGCCAGTTTTCCTCCGGCAATGCAAAATGTGTTTCCGCCGGCGCCTGCCGACGAGCCGATAACCAAAGCGGAAACGGTTACCGAGACCGAGCAATAATTTATCCGGAGGCGGATTCCGGGACAAGGTCTTGGAAACGGATGGATAAGGAAGCATTTATAAAAACATAAATTCGATCGTAAAATTTTTTGTTATCTTATTAAACAACAACCATGGATAAAGAAACTTTTTTTACGGAGTATAAAGGAATAATTATCGCCGGATTCGCGATACTTATCTTGGGGGCGGTTTTCTTGATAAATTTTTTGGTTTCAAGCAAGAGTCTTGATTTTAAAACGCCGAAGGAGCCAATTTCAATCAAGGCGGGCGATATCTACACAATATCTTGGTCGAGCCGTAATGTAGACCGGATCGGGCTAGTATTATTCAAAGGCGATAAGCCGCAATGGATTGTGCAAAATTATCCCGCATCGGCCGGTTCATACGATTGGCCGTCTTTCGTCTACCAGGCGCCGGGGGCGGATTACCGGATCGCGATGTTTGAGTACCCTTGGAAACAGGGCAATCCAATAGTTTACACGCCTTACCAAGTCGAGATCGTGGGGCCGCAGTATTCGTCTTGCGAGAGCTATTCGGTGGAGAACGAGTGGCCGTATCTTCCGGATACCTACAGCAATTTGCATCGGGTATTCATTACCAATGGAACTTGGACCGGTAATTTGGGCGGTTTGGAAGGGGCGGACGCGAAATGCGCCAAAGAGGCCGAATCTCGAGGTTATCCGGGCAAATATACGGCGTTCATTGGCGATAACGATACTTCCGCGGCCGAAAGAATCACCAACGACGGGACGTTTGTGGAAGCGGATAGTACCGACAAACTGGCTGAAGGTGTCAGCTGCCATCGCATGATCGCGTCAAGTCTGAAGGACTTTCTGGAAAAAACGCGATTGTCGGGTGAGCTGGCGAAGGTGGAATTAAGTCAGGCGTTCATTCGGAAACTTGGTAATGTTTGGTATGGGCGGCGGACCGCGCAAGTAGATACCAAATGCTTGCCGATCACCGGTACCGGCCGCACAAACGCGTTTTCGGGAACTTATACATGCCAGAATTGGACCAACGAGGGGCGGGCGGTTTATTCCGGAGACGTTCCCGACGAAGCTGATTTGCCGCGCTGTTATGATGCCACCGGAAACAATATTCCGGCAAATTATTTGGGAGCGGGCGCGAGTACGGTGAGCGATACCGGCCAATTCGTAGCTGGCGGCGATACGTGCGATGCCAGCCGCAGTTTGATATGCATCGAGCAATAGCGTGTTGACATCGGGTTATGTAATTGGTATAAACTAATCATCCGTAGAAAGCGGGCGATTTGTAAGTCCCGCCGAGGATGCAAAAACATGATTTTTTGTATTCTCACATCGGCGGAAGCCGATGTTTTCAGTGGAAAAGGTCGAGTCAAGTAAATTCAAATTACTATGGCGGTATCAAGAGCAAAAAAAGAAGAAGTAGTGAAAGAGCTTAGCACTAAACTTGCCAAGCAGAAATCGATCGTATTCGTGGATTTTATCGGGTTGAAGGTAAAAGACTTGGGCGATCTTAAAGCCAAGTTGCGCCAAAGCGATGCCGAATTCAAGGTAGCCAAAAAAACTTTGATGCGGGTGGCGTTCAAGGAAAGAGGAATCGATATTGATTCCAAAACCCTTGTCGGCGAAGTCGCGTTGGTGATGGGCTATGGCGACGAAACAGCTCCGGCCAAGATGGTTTACGAATTTTCAAAAACCAATCAAAACGTTAAAATTTTGGGCGGCATGCTGGAAAACAACGCGCTAACCATCGCGCAGGTGGCGAATCTTGCCCAACTTCCTTCAAAACAGGAATTGTATGCCAAACTTGTCGGTACCATTTCGGCTCCAAGCCGGAATTTTGTCGGAGTTTTGCAAGGGAATATCCGCGGTCTGATCCAAGTACTTTCGCAGATAAAGAAAGAAGCGTAATTTATAATTTAAATTATTTTGAGAATTGCGTTGATGGGCTATGCGTTTATCTCATTGCTCATCAGTTCATTACTCATAAACACTCAAATGGCAGAAGATACGAAAGTTGAGGTTCCGGCCAAATTTGCCGACCTCGTGAAGAAGATTGAAGAAATGTCCGTTTTGGACTTGGCCGAACTGGTCAAGGTGTTGGAATCCAAATTTGGCGTGTCGGCAAGCGCCCCGATGATGATGGCCGCGGCGCCGGCGGGCGGCGCGGCGCCGGCGGCGGAAGAGCAATCTTCCTTTACCGTGGTTTTGGCCGGTCCCGGCGACAAGAAGATCGAAGTGATCAAGGTGGTCAAGGATATCACCCAGAAGGGATTGAAAGAAGCCAAGGACTTGGTTGATGCTTCCGCGGCGGCGCCTCAGGTGATCAAGGAGAATGCCAAGAAAGAAGAAGCCGATGAACTCAAGAAGAAGCTTGAAGCGGCTGGTGCCAAGGTGGAGCTCAGGTAGGCAAAATTCGTTTTTGAAAGCAAAAAGGGCAGCAATGCCCTTTTGTTGTTGTCGCGGGTTTGTATTTTTTTGGGGATTTGTTTTATAATAATATCGTAACTATTTTTTATCCGGAGACAGACTCCGGGCAAGTTCTTGGACCGATGAAAAATATAAATTCGATTATGAAAAAAACAAATTTGATTTTAGCGGCGGCATTTACTTTGGGAGTTTTCTTATTTTTTGGTTTTTTAAACAGTGCCGGAGCGGAGCGGGGGGTGTGCGCGACTGCCGGAGAAACGCGCGGATGCAGTGTTTGCCGCCAGACGCTTGGAAGCGGCGGCAATTTATCGAATTATTGGGCCGACGACAGTTTAAAATGCGGTTCGGGCCAGGCATGCGTGAACGGTGCTTGTATCAGCGGGCAGCCTCTCGTACCGGGTTCTTTTGATGTTTCCATTACCAAGTCCGGCGATATCGCCTCGGCGCGGAATGCCGCGGGAACATTGCTGTCTTCCGGAACCGATTACACCAAAGTAATTCGAGACGCGATCGCGGCGGTTCCTGACGGAGGTTCTTTATTTATCGGGGCGGGCGTTTATGACGGATTGCGGGCGGATCAGAATATTCCGATAAATAATGTTTTAGCCGCCAACCAAGCTCATTATTATACCGTCTTGCCGTTGCGAGGGAAGAATATCAATATCTATGGCGCGGGAATGGGGGAGACTATTTTAAAGCTTGGCAACAGCCAATATTATTCGGGGCATCAGGCAGTGGTTATTTTTGCCAGCAACGGTTTAAATCTCGGTTATAATCAGTTGACTTTGGCAAATATGACAATTGACGGAAATAAAGATAACCAATCGCCGTTTATGTATGACGGAGCGGGGTTAATTCTCACCGGCGGCGAAAGAAGCGGAGGAAAATTTTTTAATCTGGAGCTTAAAAATTCGCCGAACACGGGGTTGTATCTCGGGAATAACGGGAGCGGCTGGGAATCTTATTCGTATCTGGATAATATTTATACGCATGATAATCTTCAAGCGGGAATGGTTTTTGACAACGTGGAAAAAACAAAAGCCAGCCGTGTTAAATCAGCCAATGACGGCACAATAGCTTCGGGAACGGTTGGTTTGCAAATAGTCAATGTGGGCGACCATAAGCTTGATCTTACAATTGACGGAGCCGAAATCGTGAACGGAATACTAAAAATCGGCAATTCGGAATATCCGGGCGCAGGCGGTATTACAATCAACAATCTTAAAATCGACACCAAGATTTCAAATCTCGGGCTTTTGGGGGCGGTATACATCCAGAATAACTACAATACGCAATACAATTTGGCGGATCGGGGTAGTATAATCATCGGTATCGATTCGATAACCACAGATTCAGTCACAAAAAACCATGCTGTTTGGATCGAAAATGAACCGGTACCGGTAATTCTAAGAGGGGGTAAAATTGACAGCGGAGTGTCTTTTTACGCTAATCGTGCAAGTTCGGTGGTTCTTGAAGGGGTACACTTAAAATCAAGTTTTAATTCGCTGATTTGTGAAAATTCCAATGTTGTTTGCGCCAATTGTTTATTTGATCCTAAAAAAGGCCAGTATCTATACAGTACCATCGGCAGCGGCGCGCAATTATTTTTAAATAATTCTTTTACGACGTCATTAGAAAAGACAGACGCGGTTTCCGGAATGGTTCAGGGAAGCTTATCTTTAAGAGCGTCCTGTATTCCTCAAAATTGCGCGGCATTAGGTTATAATTGCGGAATTACTTCTGACGGATGCGGCAACAATTTGGATTGTGGAGTTTGCGCGTCCGGAAAAAAATGTGTTAACAACAGCTGCGTAGCGGAATGTACGCCAAAAACATGTTCCGGAATGGGGTATGTTTGCGGATCATGGAGCGATGGCTGCGGCGGCACGGTGAATTGCGGTGTTTGCACGGGCGGGAAAAATTGCTCGATTGGAAAATGCATTGACGGTTGCAGATCGCACGCGTATAAAAAATGTTTGGACCAAAATCTTTATTGGTATAATACATGCGGTAAACAGGAGGGCTTGGCGGAAGTATGCGGCAGCGATCAGTTTACTTCAGAGTATCGATGCGATGGCAACCAAGTCCAGCGGCAAATATTAAGGCAGGGATGTTCCAACGGCAACTGTTATTCGATACCGGAGTGGAAATCTACTTGTCGTTGCGCCAGCGGCGATATCTGTTCCAACGGGAATTGCATAAATTCGACCGCGAATGTTACCAATTCCGGCGTTGCCGGCAATGGATCAGGATTCGGGATTGCTTCCACGCAGTCGGCGATGCGCGCGACCGATCTTAATAATGCGGCGGGCGGTACTCGTTTTGGCAGTCAATCAAGCGCATTAAATTCGACAGCTGCCACCAACTCGACAATTTTTGGCGGTTCAGGAACGGCCGTTAATCTTAGCGGCGGCGAGATATCTGCGGATCAAAACAATCAGATATTGTCCCGTATTGAAGCGATCAGAAATGAAATACTGAGATTACAGCGCTTGATAAACCAGTTTCGATTGGGATTTTAATCATTCCGGTTTCAATGGAACCTAATTTGTTCTCCGTACTTGATTGGTTTGTTTGGAATTTCGCGTGTTAAAATTTGTTGTTCGAAAATAAACTTTTCCGCGGAAATACCGCGCCGCTTTGGGCGCGCGGCAGTATTAAAACGGGTTTGTTAACGCCTCTGTCATCAGTCGCATATCGCGAATGATTAAGATTTGTTCAATAAATTTCGGTTTGGATTGAATCGCTATTAGGTGTTTTGCCGGGGGTTATTCACGGGTTTGCAATCAGGTATTACTTCCCGGGGTTTGCTCCGGAATTAAAATGCGAATATTTTAACGGACGGTTGCCGTACCCGGATCAATTTTTTCGGTTCTTATTGGCGATTCCAAACCGGAAGACTTCGCAACGAACCATATTTTGCCGCTTTTGGAAAGAAATCATATCCGTGGCGACACCGGTATCGCCGGAAAAATGATATCCGGTTGAGGAATCAGGCCAAGAAAAGCTTGTGAGGGGTTGTTTTTTGGGGAAGAATCGCAGCCGGGATCGGTTTGAAATTGGTTTCCGAACGATTTGAGCGAAGTATATATTAAATATATACTTTGTATATACTCGCGGTTGTTTCTAGTTTTACCGTGCCGGCCGGTGCGAATTCAAAATGCGGTTTGCCGTAGAGCCGCATTCCCGCTCCTCCGCCGGCGGGCGGATCCGCAGGGGAGTAATCCCAAACGCGAAACGGCAGCTCGCGTTTTTGTTTATCCGGAGGCAGACCTCGCGGCAAGCTTTTGAGTATTGCGTAAGTATTCCCGCGGTGATGCATCCTTGATACCGCGTTAGCGTCATTCGCTTACCAAGGCCATCGTCCGCGGGTTCGTACCGCGAACGGCGAAATACATTTGAAAAATATAAATTCGATTTATCCGCCGGAATACCGCGGGGTTTTGTTCCGGGTATCTACCGGAAATTGGCAATTGGAAATTGCGCCATAACCGGCGCGCGGCAGTTATCCACAATCATAGCCGCCGGCAAGCCGTCGAACTACTATTGACACGCATTAAATGATTTGCTAATCTATCTTTGTTGGACAAAATGTTAATGAATTACATACAACAAAAAACCAAACGAAGCGAATAGTTTTCTGCAAGCTACGGCTTCAGAGAACTGCTTCGAAAGCAGTTTTTTTGTTGGCAATTTTCAGGGCGATTGGCGGGTAAGAACTTCTAAAATTAAATAGTTAGTTATTGTTACTAATAGAACCTACAAGCATCTATTAGTAATTCCAAAAGTCTTTTACTAACAATTGATAACTTGAGGTTATTAATTGCTAGCCAAGGTAATTGTTTACAGGCAGATGGTGGATGCCTTGGGACTGGGAGGCGATGAAGGACGCAGCCTGTCTGCGATAAGCCCGGGGGAGGTGACAAGCAACCTTTGAACCCGGGATTTCCGAATGGGGAAACCCTTTCCGGCGTTGAACCGGAAAACTCGACAACGCAAGTTGCGAGAGCGAACCTGCGGAAGGGAAACATCTCAGTACGCAGAGGAAAATAAAAAAAGCGCGCCTAGCGCGAGCATTCTCTTAGTAGCGGCGAGCGAAAAGAGAGCAGCCCAAAACCGTTTGTATTTCGCTTGTGTCCAGTAGCGTGAAGTTACCGGGTGCAAGTGAAATACAAGCGGTGGTTATAAGGTAGAAATATCTCAAGTTCGTCTTGAGCAGAGCCTAACAATGTGTATCGGTTAGCCCAACCACCCTGGAAAGGGGGGCCATAGCGGGTAACAGCCCCGTAAGCGAAAACCAATACAAGCTTTGAATTTCTATTCTTGAGTACCTCGGGAAACGACAGTCCTGAGGGAATTCGGCGGGACTATACCGCCAAGGCTAAATACTACCCAGTCACCGATAGCGCACAAGTACCGTGAGGGAAAGGTGAAAAGTAGGGGGGTGACCCCGGTGAAATAGATCCTGAAACCATCTTGCTTACAAAGACTCGGAGCTCCGCCGCAAGGCGGGGTGACGGGGTGCTTTTTGTAGAACGAGCCAACGAGTTTAATTCATCAGTTAGTCTAAGCGTCTCTGACGCGAAGGCACAGGGAAACCAAGTCTTAATAGGGCGCATCCCGCAAGGGGTACTGATGGGTTAAGACCCGAAGCCAAGGCGAGCTTACCATGGCCAGGTTGAATCCCTCCGAAAGGAGGGAGAAGGACCGAACCGGTTGACTGTGCAAAATCTTCGGATGAGCCGTGGTAAGAAGTGAAAAGCTAATCGAGCTTGGTAATAGCTGGTTCTCTCCGAAATAACTTTAGGGTTAGCGTCCTGCGTTAGTAGTTTTGGAGGTAGAGCACTGAAAGAAATAACGTGGCGAAAGTCAGTTATTTCTATCAAACTCCGAATGCCGAAACTATTGCAGGGCAGTAAGACTACGAGCGCTAAGGTCCGTGGTCGTGAGGGGAAAAGCCCAGATCTTCGTCTAAGGTCCCTAAATTAAGCTAAGTGCAAAACAAGGAAGTGAGATTCCCCAGATAGCTAGGAGGTTAGCTCAGAAGCAGCTATCCTTTAAAAAGTGCGTAACAGCTTACTAGCTAAGGAGTTTTGCGCCGTAGATTCACGGGGCTCAAGCTTAATACCGAAGACAAGGATTCGCATCGCAAGATGCGAGTGGTAGGAGAGCGTTCCCAGGGCGGTGAAGTCAAACCGTGAGGTTTGGTGGAGCGCTGGGAAGTGAGAATGTTGGCATGAGTAACCACAATGCATGTGAGATCCATGCACACCGAAAATCCAAGGTTTCCGTGACAATGGCGATCAGTCACGGGTAAGGCGGTCCTAAGGCATAGCCGAGAGGCGTAGCTGATGGATATCTGGTTAATATTCCAGTCCTCCCGTTTCTTGCCGAAAGAGCGACGGAGTTTAGTAATTTGGGCGGGTTATTGGATTCCCGTCGGCAGCATGAGCCGCAAGGCAAGCGTTGTCGAAATGTTTCCCGCGAGGGAGATAAATCCGAATGAGCAAGCTTCCCAGAAAAACCTCTTTAGGGTATTCAAGAAAGGGGATCCGTACCGTAAACCGACACAGGTGGATTGGCGTCAAATTGCCAAGGTGAACGGATGAAAGTTCGTGAAGGAACTAGGCAAACAAGTAGGCGTAAGTTAGCAATATGCCTTTCCCATCGGCGTAATCCGATGGGACGCAGCGAAGGATTCTCAGGCGACTGTTTACCAAAAACACAGGTCCCTGCTAAACTCGTAAGAGGAAATATAGGGGCTGAGACCTGACCAGTGCCCGTGTGTTAAAGCTGGCGGTGATATTGTCGAAAGATGGTATTGCTAACCGGTCTAAGCTACGGGTGAACGTCCGCGGTAACTCTGACCGTGTTAAAGTAGCGTAATCCCTTGTCGCGTAAGTTGCGACCCGCATGAAAGGTATAACGATCTGAGAACTGTCTCCACGAATTATCCGGTGAAAATGTAATGGAAGTGAAGATACTTCCTACCTGCGGCTAGACGAAAAGACCCCGGAAGCTTTACTGTAGGTTGATATTGGGTTTTGGGTTTTAATGCGTAGCGTAGTGGCGAGGATTTGAGGTTGCCCTTTCGGGGGTAGCTGATCCGACAATGAAACAACCATCTTTAAAATTCATCATCCTAATCCGAGAGGTGACAGTGTCAATCGGGCAGTTTAAGTGGGGCGCTTGCCTCCTAAAATGTAACGGAGGCGTTTAAAGGTCGGCTAAGTACGGATGGAAATCGTACATGTTGGGTAAAGCCATAAGCCGGCTTGACTGCAAGGCGGATAAGCCGCGCAGGAGCGAAAGCTGAACTTAGTGAACCGATGCTGGTTATTAGAATCGGCAGAGATCATCAAACAAAAGTTACTCCGGGGATAACAGGCTAGTACGACCCACGAGTCCATATCAACGGTCGTGTTCGGCACCTCGATGTCGGCTCATCATAGCGCGGGGGTGGAGAAGCTCCCAAGCGTCCGGCTGTTCGCCGGTTAAAATGGTACGTGAGCTGGGTTCAGACCGTCGCGAGACAGGTCGGTCCCTATCTACCGCAGGCGCATGAGTCTTGAGGAGAGTCGTCCCTAGTAAGAAATTGCTACTTCGCGGAGTAATCCGCGATGACAAATCGGCTAATAACGGTGAAACCTTCATTAATTTATCGGTTGCAGTGATCATGAAATTCAACGGTCCAATCGTTTCATGATACAATTTACTTGAGAACTGAAAAAATATTAAGGTAATACCGTGGGAAGACAAATTACTTCAAACAAGGATTTAGCTTTAGCGAAAGTCAAGCCAGTGGAACTGGCTTTAGCGAAAGTCAAGCCAGTGGAACTGGCTTTAGCGAAAGTCAAGCCAGTGGAACTGGCTTACATCGCGGGCTTTCTGGACGGTGATGGAAGCGTCATTGTTCAAATTAAGAAAGCCAAAACTCGCGCGAAAAATTGACGTTCGCGAATTAACGAAAGCCGAGCGATTAAAAGTCGCACACGCCATCTTCAAATCCAGACAGGAAACATACCAGTCGGGATCCAAAAAAATGGAAAAGCTAGAATCCGATTTGAAAAAAATCACGGAAACGTGAAACATTTGTCCCCGTAACGACTTTTTTCGGGTGGAATTCCCGAAAAAGATGGCGAATTGTCGCCATAATACGCCGACCCCTTCGCCCATACAGGGTTTGGGGTGAAGATATAGTCTGAGCTTATAGAAATATAAGGCAACTTGACGAGAGGACCGGGATGAACTGACCTCTGGTGTACCAGTTGTTCCGCCAGGAGCATTGCTGGGTAGCTAAGTCGGGAACGGATAAGAACTGAAAGCATCTAAGTTCGAAGCCAACTCCAAGATTATGACTCTTAGCATCCTCGAAGATTACGAGGTTGATAGGCTGCAGGTGTAAGTCCAGCAATGGATTCAGCCGAGCAGTACTAATATGCGATCAAACGCCCTGGCTAGCAATTAATGACTTCAATGGTCAGTATGAGATTTTGGAAATAACTAAACACAAAACAATACATTGCGCGTATTGTAAGGAAGCTATACCGAGAGTGCTCCACCTGTTCCCATTCCGACCACAGAAGTGAAATCTCTCAGGGCCGATGATAGTCCATCAGGGCGAAAGTAGGTAGCTTTCTTACAATGCGCGCAATTTTTATAAAAATTTGACAAAAAATATTTTCTATGATTCCATGATGATGGTGATATACTATGAAAAAAGGTTCGGAGGGGTTCTTTCCAACGTCGGATGAGATTTGGAAAGCGATTCACTATATAGGCAAAAATGAAATCGCAATGTTTATCTTGCTTGAACTTGGGAAAAATAGTTGTACTTTTTATGAAATGCAGAAACATACCAATATGGCAATCGATCAGTATTTGCAGGGTCTAATGGATTACGGCCTGGTTGCTGTGCGGAGCAGCTGGAAGGAGGATAAATATTCTTTAACAATTTTGGGGAAAGTGATGTTAGAGGCTTTTGATAAACTAATAAAGATAAGAGAGGATGGAATTTCTCTTGAAGATATGAAGAAAATGGCCAAAGACGGATCGTTGTCTGAATTGTTAGCAAAATATGATAAGAAAATATGATAAGGATTAATCCTTATTTTTATTTTTTAATTGGCAGGTTTATTCAAAAGTTGGTAAAATAATTTCCCATTTGAGGGGTTAATACTCCCGATCGCGGACTCAAATGGAAAATATAAAATTTATTTCCCCGCCGGAATACCGCGGGGCTTTGCCCCGGGGATGAATGGCGGGGAATCAAACTTTTCCGATCGCGGAGCGTTTAGCGAAGCGTCGGAATACCTCGAGGCTCTGCCTCGGGGTAGTTTATTTGACAGGTTATTTATTAAAAAAAAGCCGCGGGAAAAATCCGCGGGAAAAGCCTTACGGCGAAACAAAATTATAGATGGGGTAACTTAACGTTACCGCGGTCTGGTTATATATAAGTTCGGACATTCCGGGGTAGTATGGGCCTTCCTGTGTTACTGTGGCGGCGACGATTTCGTCGCACCAAGTGTCGTTGGTGTACGTGTTTTCATAATTCCATATTAGGCAAACGACAGTAAAATTGCCGTATTTGGTGGTATTCCAGACATAGCTAGCGATTTGGTCGCCGTGAGTATATCTACCGGTTTTCTTTTGCGTGTTTTGGGTAACGCTCAATTCACCGGTATCGTTGTTGTATTCAGCGTAGTGATGGACCGCCAACGTTGGCGTCCCATCCGCCGTTTTCAATACCAGAAACGAGGAATTCGCGTAAACCTCGATAGACTTAGCGGGGATGTTGTTTATTCTTTCGACACCGGTTATCACTTGGGCGGCGTTTACTGCGGTTACGCTCGCGACAAACAACGCCATGGCCATGATGATAAAGAGCTTTTTCATTCAATTCACCAATATTAATTTACCATTAAAATTAAATTTGTCAAGCTTGTTTCCGGCAGCTGCTTATCGGAAAGCAAAGGCAAGGCGGCGAGGCGGGACACAAATCCTTGAAGTCAAACTTCCGCAAACACGCCAAGATTGACTTTAAAAACCCGGCCCCGGTGTTTTCAAGCAAAAAACACGGTTTCCCGTGTTTTTTTGGTATATTCGATTATTAAAACTCGCCGTCGCCTTCATCGTCGCCATTGTCGACGTTGTCATCGAAATCGTCGGAGGCGTCATCGCTATCAGAATCAACATCGTCATCGCCGATAAAGTTGTCGTCGTCGTAATTTTCCGCGTCATGGGACGCGAGAACGGCTTGAATGGTATCGTCTATCATTGATATGTTGGGCGGCTTTGCGGCCGCATAAATCATTAAAAATAAAAAATATTTCCAGGCTTTGCCATACCGTGAAATATTCCGACCTTTAAAATAATTTTTGTTTATGGTATCCGGATATCATCAAAACCATTTTCGAAAATGATCTTGATTTTTTACCGGGAAAACGGGGAAACACATTTTCTTAACCGACTGTTGGAGGTCAAGAAAACGGGGAAACACATTTTCTTAACCGACTGTTGGAGGTCAAGAAAACGGGGAAACACATTTTCTTATATTAATTATCTTAAGATATTTGTCAATAGTTAAAATTCGCAGTTTTCCACAGAAATCAGCTTTAATTTTGAAATTTTTTGAACCGGCCATTTTTTTAATATTTTTTTAAAAAATGGAGCGTTTGATTGTTGTAAATAATAGTTTATTTTCCTATAATCCAATCATAGATTTGTTTTTATTTACCCGCCAGAAGACCGCGAGGCTCTGCTCGTGGGATGAATGGCGGGGAATCAAACTATCGCGGCACTTTGGGCGCGCGGTAGTTTATTTACCCGCCAGAAGACCGCGAGGCTCTGCTCGTGGGATGAATGGCGGGGAATCAAACTATCGCGGCACTTTGGGCGCGCGGTAGTTTATTGGATGCGATACCGCGGGGCTTACCCCGGGACGCGCCAAAAGGATTCCGCAGGAATTTTGCATATTGCGGCCGCGCCAAATTTGTTAGTCGGCGGCAGACCTCAAAATTAAGCATGCCTTATTTTTCCGATTTGACTTGATCGAAATCCGTAGATTTCGCGTCGAAGTCGATTCGAGGCAGGGTTATTATGAAAATGATGCCGTTTCATGGTTTGAGAATGTTAATGGCGGTTGCCGTTGGTATCGCGGCAGCGTTAGCTTTGAATATTCCGGCAGTCAATGGCGCGGTAAAAAACGCGGTTTATTCGGTATTGGGTCCGGTACAATACCGCGTCTGGGCGGCGGGCGCCAATACGCGTTCTTTTTTCGATAATCTGGAGCGAATGAACAATGCCGCGGCCGAGAACGAAAAACTTAAGCAGCAGATAAATGATTTGATGGCGCGGGTTTCGGAAATGGATTCGATAAAGAGGGAGAATGATTTTTTGCGCCAAGGGTTAAATTTGGAATTGGATAAAGATTTTGACCTTAAACTGGCAAATCTCGTCGCCAAAGACGTGGCACGGGACGTGATTATTATCGACAAGGGTTCAGATGATCTGGTGCAGGAAGGAATGCCGGTGATTACGTCCCAGCGGGCGATTGTGGGACGCGTTAGCAAAACTTACGGAAAATATTCGGAAGTTACTTTGGCGACCGCGAAAGATTTTTCGTTTGACGTAAAGATTGGCGATGAGGGAATAGATGGATTAGTCAAGGGAAGCGGGTCTAGCGGCGCATTGGTGAATTTGGTACCGAAAGACAAGGATTTGAAAGAAGGAGCGACGGTATCGACAAGCCAAATGGGAGGTATCTTCCCGGGAGGGTTGTTGGTGGGGACGGTTTCCGGGGTAATCAATAGCGACGTCGATACTTTCCAATCGGCGGGATTGGCGCCGGCATTTGACGTGAACAAATCGCGGCAGGTTTTTGTCGCCAACGGGAAGTTGCCGCTTGGTTTTGTCGGGGAGCAAACCAAAAAAATCAATGAATAAGCGCGATTTTTTGGTAATTGCGATACTTGGAATATTGGAGATCGTACAAGTTAGTTTCGCGCCTCATTTTGATTTTTTTAACATGCCACGGTTCCGATGGCTGAATCTTGTTGACGCGGCGGTTTTGATTATCGCGATGTTTGAACATCGGCGCGGACATTTGGCGTGGACCGCGGCATTATGGGGCGGAATTTTTTTGGAAATTTATTCGTCGGGGAAATTTTTTGGATTTTGGATTTTGGCGCTGCTGGCCGTGGCGGCGGCAGTAAAATTAGTATTGAAGAAATATGTTCGGATTCCATCTTTTTGGTAAAAGATCGAAAAACGGGCGGGTAGTTTTGGACCGGCGGGAAGATATCGAACCGAATGAGATATTTTACGATTACGTGGCGAAACACCAAGAGGAATCGCAGGATATCGCGGAGAAGAAATTCGAAATCTCGCTGTCGAAAAACTCGTTATTGTTTCCGTTCGCGATCGCGAGCGTGTTTTTTTTGGTGGCGTTGGCGCGAGTTGTCCAGCTGCAGTTTTTTTCCGGGACGGATTACCTGAAGCAAGCGGAGCAGAACAAGTATTTTTTTTATAAAGTCCAGTCGGATCGCGGCATCATTTATGATAAAGATTTCAAGCCGCTGGTAAAAAATATTTCGACTTTCGATCTGAATTGCGATATTGCCAAGCTTCCCGAAGATCGCGGCCAAAGTGAAAAAATTATTGCCAGTCTTGCCGCGGCGGCGAATATGGATCCGGGCCAGCTTGAAGACCGGATTAAAAACGGGCAAGAGCCAACGATTGAAAATATCGATCACAAGTTGTTGATAATATTGGAAGCGCGCATCTCCGATTTTCCCGGTTGCGAGATTGTCTCGCGGCCGATTCGCGAATATGTCCGGGGCGCGGGTTTATCGCATTTATTGGGTTATATGGGCAAGATATCTCCCGACGAATGGAAAGCGGCTTCCGATATTTATTCGATTAACGATTATGTGGGGCGGTCGGGGCTTGAGCAATTCTATGAAAGTGTTTTGCGCAAAGACCCGGGAAAGTTGCGGATCGAGCGCGATGCCAAGGGCAATATAATCTCGCGCGATGTTTCGGTGTCTCCGGAATCGGGGGATAGCGTTCAACTGTGGCTGGATTACGGATTGCAGGAAAAGCTGCAACAGACATTGGCGGCCCAATTGAAAAACTTGGGCTTGGCGCGGGGAGCGGCAGTGGCGCTGAATCCCAAAACCGGCGGGGTTCTGGCGATGGTTTCTTTTCCCGATTATGACAACAATGTTTTTTCCCAGCATAACCGCGAGGAAATCCAAAAATTGGTTGACGACAGGAAAACCAACGCTCTTTTGAACCGCGTCATCGGCGGCCGTTATCTTACCGGTTCCACCATTAAGCCGTTTATCGCGGCGGCGGCATTGCAAGAAGGTGTCATTACCGCCGATAAAAATATCAATTGTCAAGGAAGAATATCGGTGCAAAGCCAATACGATCCCGAGAATATCTACTATTTCAACGATAATCATATCCACGGGCAAACCAATATGTATAAAGCGATTGCCGAATCCTGCAACGTTTATTTTTATACCATCGGCGGCGGTTATGAGGATCAAAAAGGACTGGGGCCCACGCGCATCAAGAAGTATCTGGATTTGTTCGGCTGGGAAAAACCCACCAGTATTGATTTACCCGGCGAGATTGCCGGATTTGTACCCGACGCGGCTTGGAAAAAAGAAAAATTCGCCGGTACGCAAGACCAAAATTGGACCGACGGCAACACCTATTGGCTGTCCATCGGCCAGGAGTTCATCGGTATCACGCCAATCGAAGTGGCGGCGGCTTACGCGGCAATCGCGAATGGAGGGACGTTGTATCAGCCGCAAATGGTAATGAGCGTCGTGGATAACCAGAAAAACCTGGTGGAGGCTAAAACTCCGGTGGTTTTAAACCAAAATTTTATTGATCCGAAGAATTTGGAGATGGTGCGCGAAGGAATGCGCCATGGCGTAAACGGGGTTAATGCTCCGTTGGCGTCTTCTTTGACTTTGAATTCTTTGCCGGTGGCGGTAGCCGCAAAAACCGGAACGGCGCAGTTGCGCAAGGGAGCGGATGGCAAGGATTTATTGAATGCTTGGGTGGCGGCGTTCGCGCCGTACGATGATCCGCAGATCATGCTGGTGGTATTGGCCGAAGACGTTCATGAGGGCACGGTGGCGGTATTGCCGGTAGCAAAAGAGGTTTTGAACTGGTATTTCAGTCCGAAAGAACCGGTGGAAGCGGAGGCTACCGGGAACGAAGCCACGAAAGATGCGGCAAATGAAGTTCCGGTTGGAACTACCGAGACGACGGCGCCGGAAAATGCGGCGGCTACGGCCAATTCCGATACCGATGGCGCGGTGGTGATACCGGGCAATGCCCAAGATTTGATACCCTTGCTTAATTTGAATGAGGGAGCCGCGCCCGCAAATCAACCGGCTAAACCGGAAGACAATACCGCGATCCCCGTCCTTAATCCTTAAATAAGCCGGCCGATTAAATATTTTTTGCGGCGCGGCGGCGGGCGAGTTTCAAATCGTCTTTGTTCGACATAAAAAACATCGTTTTTAATACAACATATAAATTCAATAATGGTCAAGATTGGATTAAGTTAAATTCTGTAGTATTATTAACAATCGAGTTTTTAAATATTTCTTTTATGGCAACGATTGATGAACTACGCAAGGCGCGGCTGGCCAAGCTTGAAGCGATTAAAAAGGCCGGACTTTGGGCCTATCCGGTAACCAACAAAAGAACCCACGCGATCAGCGAGGTTTATTCGGCATGGTCCAAATTGGAAGAAGGCGCCAAAGAAGTGGTTATTGTCGGCCGGGTGATGTCGATGCGAAGCCATGGCGGAATGACGTTTGCCGATATCCAGGATGGGACAGGCAAAATGCAGATATTATTGAAAAAGGATGGTTTGGGCGAAACGTCTTATCAATTCTTTGGCGATAATTTTGATGTCGGCGATTTTATTGAGGTAAGAGGGACTTTGTTTGTAACCAGGCGGAGCCAAAAGACCGTCGAGGCGAGCGATTACAAAATGCTTTCAAAGAGCTTGCTTCCTTTGCCGGAAAAGTGGCATGGGCTGCAAGACGTGGAAGAGCGTTACCGCAAGCGTTATTTGGATCTGATTTTCAATGAGGATGTTCGCAAGAAATTCGTGGCGCGGACGGAAGTTATCAAGACCATTCGAAGTTTTTTGGACGAACGCGGGTTTATGGAGGTGGAAACGCCGATATTGCAAACGATTTACGGCGGCGCCACGGCCAAACCGTTCAAAACCCACTTGAACGCCTATGATATGGATGTATTTTTGCGGATCGCGCCGGAATTGTTTTTAAAAAAATTGTTGGTGGGCGGTTTCGAAAAAGTTTACGAGATCGGCCGCAATTTCCGCAACGAAGGGGTGGATAAACAGCATAATCCGGATTTTACCGAATTGGAGTTTTATTGGGCGTACGCTGACTATAAGGATCTGATGAAGATGACTGAGGAAATGTTTGTCCAGATATTAACCAAAGTTTGCGGTGGAACGAAAATAGCTTATCAAGGCGTCGAGATCGATTTTAAGACACCTTGGCCGCGGGTTGAATATACGCAATTGCTGAAAAAATACACCAAAATTGATTATTGGGCGCTTAATCGGGATGGTTTGGAAGAAAAAGCCCGGGAATCGGGCGTGGAAATCGCCAAGGGGGCGGGCAAGGCCGAGATCGCGGATGAGATATATAAAAAATATTGCCGGCCGCGGGTTATTCAACCGACCTTCCTGATACATTATCCGGCGGAATGCAAACCGCTAGCCAAGAAGTTGGAAATGGATTCGCCGATCTTGGCAAATTTCCAGCTGATCGTGAATGGGTTTGAAATCGTGAATGCCTATTCGGAACAAAATGATCCGATTGAGCAAGCGGCGCGATTGAAGGAGCAGGAAGAAATGTTCAAGCAGGGTTATGAGGAAGCCCAGCGAACCGATACCGATTTTGTGGACGCGCTGGAACACGGGATGCCGCCCGCCGCGGGTTTTGGGCTGGGAGTCGACCGCCTGGTTGCGTTGCTGACCGATTCGAACGCGTTGCGCGAAATTATCCTTTTTCCAATTATGAAGCCAAGAACCGAACCGAAATCGGTTGATTTGAACTCGCGGAAAGAATTGGACGAAATTGAAAATGTAAAAATCAAAGATCAAAATGACAAATAAAAATGTCAAAATGTAAATGTATTTTAAATTTTACATTGTCATTTTTCATTTTAATTTTTAAATTTTGATTTAATGAAATGCTTGATATAAAATTCATCAGACAAAATCCCGACATAGTGAAAGATGCCTGCAAAAAAAAGAATATCGCTTGCGACATCGATAAGCTGCTCGAAATCGACCAGAAAAGAATCAAGGCCAAACAAGAGCTGGAAGCGGTGGCGGCGGAAAAAAACAAAGCCTCAAAACTTATTCCCCAAGCAAAGGATCAAGTCGAGCGCGAAACGATCATTAACGCGATGAAAGCGCTGGATGCCAATACCGGAAATTTGGAAAGCAAATTCCGGGAGCTGGAAGCGGAATATGACGCAATAATGCTGACCGTGCCCAACATTCCGTCCGATGATTCGCCGGTGGCGCCGAACGAAGCCGGCAATGCGGTGGCGGAAACCTGGGGCCAGCCGCGTAAATTCGATTTTCCGATCAAAGATCATATCCAGTTGGGTAAAGATTTGGATTTGATTGATATCGAAGCGGGCGCGAAAACCAGCGGTTTTCGCGGATATTATTTGAAAAACGAGGCAGTGTTGCTGCACTTCGCGATTTTTTGGCACGCGCTGAACAAAATGAGGCAGAACGGTTTTACGCTGTTCGTGCCGCCGACCATTTTACGCGAATTCGCCTTGATCGGATCGGGACATCTTCCTGCCGGAAGGGATGAGATTTATCAGATTGGCAACCCCGGCAAGCTGGAAAGCGGCGAAGAGATTAAAGAACCGCTTTATCTGACGGGAACGGCCGAACCTTCATTGCTGGCGTATTACGCGGGCCAAATTTTGAACGAGAAAGAACTACCCATCAAAATGTGCGGGATTTCCCAATGCTACCGTTCCGAAGCCGGAAGCTACGGCAAAGATGCCAAGGGATTATACCGCCTCCACGAATTTATGAAAGTGGAGCAAGTGGTGATTTGCAAGAATGATTTGAAGGAATCCAACCGCTGGCTGGAAACGATGCGCGAGATTTCGCAGGAAATTTTGAAAGATTTGGAATTGCCGCACCGCGTTTTGGCGATCTGCACCGGCGATATGGGGACGGGCAAGCACAAAATGTATGATATTGAAACCTGGATGCCGTCCCGCAACGCTTACGGCGAAACGCATTCGGATTCCAACCTCACCGATTGGCAGGCGCGCCGTTTGAGCACCCGCTACCGCGACAAGGACGGCAATATTCAATATCCGCACATGCTCAACAACACGGTAGTGGCCAGCCCGCGGATTTTAATCGCCATTCTGGAAAATTACCAGGAGGCCGATGGGAGCGTAGCCATACCCAAAGTTTTGCAGCCATTTATGGCCGGATTAACCAAAATAACGCCAAAAAAATAAAAAATTCGTATTCGAAGCCGTTTTTCGGCGCAATCGCCGAGGTGCGACCTTCGCAAACCGCATTTTAAGTCGGAGTTTCAGCAACATGAAAAAAGTACTCGTATTCGGTACGTTTGACGGCTTGCATCCGGGCCATATCAATTTTTTTGAACAGGCAAAAAAGCTGGGTGATGAATTGATTGTCGTGGTGGCGCGCGACGCCACGGTGGAAAAAATTAAAGGCCGCCGGCCGCGCAAGAACGAAAACGCGCGATTATCCGATGTTGGAAACGCCGGCATTGCCGGCGAAGTTTTATTGGGCAATTTGGGCGACCCTTACGCGATCATCAAGCGAATCGAGCCCGACATCATCGCGTTGGGCTATGACCAAAATTCATTCACCGCGGGCTTGCCCGGATTCATAAAAAAAGACAATCTCAACATCGAGATTGTTCGTTTATCGGCGTTTGAACCGGAAATTTACAAGTCCAGCTTCTTCTCAAGAAATATCACCTGATCGATTAATATGCCGATCATAAAGGCGATGCCCCCTAGTCCAATTCCTAACGTGAGTTCATCTTGAAGAATACCCATGCTTAACGAGATTAGGAAATATTTAGGAAATATAAAAACCCCAGAATGCTGTACCATGGAAACATAGGCTTATTGTATATTATTAATAATAATTTGTCAAGATGGAGGAGAGAAAAATTATCATTGATCAACTGTCAATAAATTATAAAGTTTTCGGCGGCAACGATAAACCGGCGGTTTTGATTTTGCACGGATGGGGCAAAGGGGCGGATGCTTGGATCAGATTCGGCCGGTTTTTGGCGGCGAAAGATTACTGCGTGATTGTGCCGGATCTGCCGGGATTCGGCAAGAGCCAGGCGCCGGATAGCGCTTGGGCGGTAGCGGATTATTTGAAGTTTACGGAAATTTTTGCGGCTGAATTGGGTATCGAAAAAATATATTTGATAGGACATTCGTTTGGGGGCGGATTGGCAGCGGTATTCGCGGCGCATAATCCGGAGATGGTATTGAAGCTGATATTGATTGACGCGGCGGTCATCCGCAAGGAGCGATTGGGTTTGCGCCAGAGCGTTGCCAAGGCCATGTCGGCGGGAAAAGGGTTGTTTGTGCGGCTGCCTTTTTCGGACAAGCTGCGGCCGTTTGCCGAGAAATTCGTTTATCGGATCGCCGGCGTCCATGATTATGAAAAAACCGCCGGGGCGATGCGCCAGACTTTTAAAAATATACTGCAGGAAGATTTGAGCCCGGCGGTGAATTTTTTGAAAATGCCAGTATTGATTATCTGGGGTTCGGCCGATCGAAGCACGCCGGTTCAGGATGCGTATCAATTAAAGAATAAAATTCCCGGTTCCGTTTTGGAGGTTATCGATAACTGCGGCCACAATCCGCATCTGACCCAGCCGGCGGAACTTTGCCGGATGACAGATGCTTTTTTAAAATCCGCAACTCCTTTGGCCGATCCGCGGGATTAACGCCGCGGATACATTCGGGAGATATATTTTTAAGCGCCGGAGCGGTATAAAATTGATTTAAAAACCAAAAATGATTATCTATCCCGCGTTAGTTCCTTATTTTATCGTTTATTTGTCGCTTTTTTTTGTTTGGCTCGTGCGAGCGAACCGCCAGATAATGTTCTGGCTTTATTTGTGGCAGCTTAAGGAATACCATTGGGGCAGGTTTGTCGATCACTTTCGAACGGCCAAAGGGCGGCAAATTTTTTGGAATAAACTTTTTTTGATCAAGCTGGTTCTACTGGCGGCCGGAGCCTGGTTTTTTGTTTTGCCGGTCGACGGCCGGACGGGTTTTTTCGACCATAATTCACTTTATGATTTTATAGACGTCCGTGTGAAGCTGATGACCGGATTTATTGGGGCGGTAATGCTGGTATATGCCGCGGAGGCGGCATACACGGCATTTTCTTTTTTTAGAGCGAATTTGCTGCATCCCCGATTGACCAAAAAATCGGTTATGCTGATCGCGGCAGCGCACGCGGTTGTCTATGCCTTGTCTTTGGCGGCGCTTTTTGTTTTTTGGGGGGAGTTGCGTCTTTTAGACTTGTGTTTCGCGGCGTTCAGTTTGCTGTTGCTTGATATTTTGGCGCCGTTTTTAATCGGAGCGGTAGTTCTGGGGCTTCAGCCGTTGACGCAGATTGAAAAGAATAAAATTTTGGCGCGGGCAAAAACTGCCATTGAGAAGCGGCCGGATTTGACAGTCATCGGAATTTCCGGCAGTTACGGCAAAAGCGCGACGAAAGAGATTCTGGCATATATGCTTGAGCGGGATTTTTCGGTTTTAAAAACGCCGGCGAATCAAAATACGGAGATGGGTATGGCGCAAACCGTGATTGATGATTTGAAACCGGAGCACAAAATCTTTGTGTGCGAAATCGGCGCGGTGCATAAAGGCAAGATCGCGCAAATCGCGGGTATCGTAAGGCCGAAAATCGGTATTTTGACCGGGATCAATCAGCAACATTTGGCGGTATTCGGCAGCCAAAAGAACATTATTGACGCGAAGTACGAAATTCTTGAGGCCTTGCCGCCGGAAGGCGTCGCGATATTAAATTGGAACAGCGCGGCGGTCGAAAAAAGTTACGATGAGCAAAAGCCGCGCATTAAGGCGCGCACCGTGATTTTCAGCGGCCGCGATATTTACGCCGATAATGTCAATGTTGCGATTGACAAGCTTTCGTTTACTGTCCATGGGCAGGGTAAGGCGGTCGGGATAACAACCAACGCGCGGGGCAAGTTCATGGTCGAGCCGGTATTGCTGGCGGTTGCCGGCGCCATGGCCGCGGGAATGAAATTCGAGCGGGCGGCGGAGATCATCAACAAAACCGATTTCGCACCTTTTAATATCGAAGTTTTCGAAAATAAATCCGGGATCAATGTAATCAGCTCGACTTATTCATCGAATCCGGACGGGGTTTCGGCGCATTTGGATTATTTGAAAATGTGGCCGGGAAAAAAGGCGATTGTCATGCCTTGCATTATCGAACTGGGGAGCGCGTCAAAAGAAATCCACTTCGGAATCGGCAAAAAGATCGGCGAAACAAGCGACTTGGCGATTATTACCGGCAAGGAGCGTTTTGCGGACATAAAAAGGGGAGCGGCGAGCGCGGGAATGAAAACGGAGGATGTGGTTTTTTGCGATAAACCGCAAAACATAAAAAGAATTATTGCGGAACGGCTGGGAAAGAATGATACGTTGTTGCTTGAGGGGCGGTTAGGGGAAAACATTACGGCGGTATTTCTGTAAAAATGACAGTCGTATAAAATAAGCGGCAGGGGCTATTTCGGCCTCTGCCTTTTTGATCATAGCCTTTCGTTCACTTTGGGTGCGTGACGGCCATTGCGGCATTGCTGATGACCGCGTATTCGTCGTCGGATTCGGCTTGGAGGGTTGTGCATTCGGCCATTATCCGTTGCAACGATTCCCGACTTTCTTGTTTTAGCAATTCCACTAACTCGCCGAACAATGCCACGCATGATCGGCTAAGATGATTTTTGCGGCTTTCGTCGCGGACTTTGATTGCCGCATCAAGCAATGCCTGGTTTATTTCTTCTTCCGTATTTTTCAATTTTTCACCCCATTAATCAGATTGAGTCCCGCGTATTTTTTATACTAAAACAGTAAAACGATGTCAATAATCGGGGCAGATAACCGCTCACCGGATATTTGTATTTGAGGTTGTTCCTCGATGTACCCGTCGAGGTGCAACCTCATTAAACTTGCATTTTAAATTTGTTCGGTGATTTTCAGCGCGTGGTTGCCTGGGGCGGTAATTGCTTGCCGGAGCCGGATTTTAAAGTCAATCTTTGGCGTACTCGTAAAAATCCGATACTCCTTGGCAAAGCGATTACGGTTACTTGAGATATGATTGCAATAAGATTAAAATGAATAATCATGGCAAATCCGTTCCGGCCGATATCCATATCGTTGTCGCCCAATGTCCAGAAGGATGACGTCCGACTGGCGTTTTCGGTTAGCAAGGACAGGGAAAGATGGCAAACCGGGCCGGAGACGCATGAATTGCAGGACGAATTCAAAAAATATTTGGGCGTCAAGCACGCGTATTCGTTCAACAGCGGCCGGTCGAGCCTGATGGCGATAACGCGAGCCTTGGAGTTTCCTCAAGGTTCCCAGATATTGCTGCAGGCCCTTACATGCAACGCGGCGGTTAATCCGATTCGCTGGGCGGGGCTGGCGCCGGTTTATGTCGATTGCGATCAAAATTACAATTTGTCGGTCGAAGACTTGAAAAAGAAGATCACGCCTCGTGTCCGCGCGGTGATGGTGCAGCACACTTTCGGACTGCCGGCCGACATCGACAAGATAAAGCAGATTTGCGACGAACATAATTTGATCCTGATCGAAGATTGCGCGCATTCGCTGGGCGCGACTTATGGCGGCAAACCGGTGGGAACTTTTGGAAAAGCGGCTTTTTTTTCGTTATCGCGCGACAAAGTGATCTCTTGCGTTTATGGCGGCGTGGCCGTAACGAATGACGATGAATTGGCGCGAAAAATATCAAAATTCCAGCAGGATTGCGGCTATCCCGACGACGATTGGATCAAGCAACAGCTGGCGCATCCGATCCTGATGGAAAAATCAATCTTGCCGTACTACGCGATTGGCGGCAAGTTGTTGTTGAGATATTTTCAATGGTCGCGCGTCCTATCGAAAGCGATCCACTGGAAAGAAAAACGGGGGCTGGCGCCGGATTATTTCCCCAAACGGCTGCCTAACGCGCTGGCAATTCTGGCATTAAACCAGTTTAAAAAACTGGAGTTATTCAACGCGCATCGCCAAAAAATCGCTCATTTGTACTTCGAAGCGTTAAAAGACGGCGGATTTGTTTTACCGCCCGCCCCCGCGGGACGGGACCAGATTTTTTTGAGGTTTACGATCCGGCACGATCGCGCGGCCAAAATCATAAAAAAGGCCTGGTCAAAAAACCTGCTTCTCGGCGATTGGTACCGGACTCCGGTGGATCCGTTCGACACTTTGCCCGAAACCGTGGGCTATGAAAAGGGAAGCTGTCCCAACGCCGAAAATTTCGCGGGTAAAATGATCAACTTGCCGACTCATATCAACATTTCGGAAGTTGAGGCAAAAAAAATAATCGATTTCGTCAATGATAAATGAAATTGCAAATAAAAACGAATGGGAGGATTTTCTAGCTGAATGCGGCCAGAAAAGTTTTTTGAGTTCGTGGCAGTGGGGTGAATTTTGGATTGGGCAGGGAAACAAAATAAAGAGGCTGGGCATGGTGGAAAACTCGAGATTGATCGCAGTGCTTTTGGCGGTTAAAATAAAAGCAAGAAGAGGTACTTACATTCTTATACAGCATGGCCCGAACATAATTGACGAAGTTTCAAGCGATACGCGAAAAATTCTTCAGGAATTTATTTTTGTTTTAAAAAAATGGGCCAAGTCGGAAGGAGCTTTGTTTATTCGGATCGCGCCCCTGATGGAACGGAATGATGCCAATGAAAGCGTATTGAGGGGGCTGGGATTCAAAACGGCGCCAATGCACGCCAATGCTTATGAGGCGACATGGAAACTGGACCTTCTGCCTTCCGAGGAAGATTTGATGAAGGCGATGCGCAAGACGACAAGATATTTGATCCGGCAAGTTCAAAAGAATCCGGAGGTGGCGATTGAGAAAAGCGATGATCCGGAGAAGATAAAAATTTATTCGGAATTGAATGAAGCGGTGGCCAAACGGCAGAAATTCGTGGCGTTCAAAGAGGATTATATCCGGCGGGAATTCGCGGTATTCGCGGGCGATGGGCAAGCGATGTGGTTTATCGGCAATTATCGGGGCCGGCCGGCGGCGGCGGCATTGGTGATATTTTGGTCGGGGATCGGTTTTTATCATCAGGCCGCGTCGCGGGGAGAATATTCCAAATATTCAATCCCTTATCTTTTGCAGTGGGAAGCGATAAGAGAAGCCAAGCGGCGCGGATGCAAACTGTACGATTTTTGGGGCTATACCGATCCCAAGGCCTACCCCAAACATCCCTGGGCCGGGCCAACCCTGTTCAAAATGGGTTTCGGCGGCACTGCTTACGAATACGTAAAGACCCAAGATTTGCCGTTGTCGTGGATGTATTGGCCGGTGTTCGTTTTCGAAAGCCTAAGAAAGATAAAAAGGGGGCTTTAGGCGGTTTCCGCGAATAATCATCATGTTTTGCTTGCGTATTCGCTCCGCCTTTCGTTTTTTTTCTGGCCGAACGCCCCGCGGCATTGAAGCACATTCGGAAGATATATTTTTTACATGCCTCGGCGAAGTTATAAAAAACCATATCGGGCAAAAAGAAAGAAGCCGTTATTGGCGAAAGCGTCTTTTTGGCGTTCGATCGGCGGGCTGGCGTTTATCGGCGGCGCGGTTTGGGTGGTTTGTTTTTGTCCGGCGCTTGAAGTTAAGGAGATAAACGTGAACGGAGCTCAAAAAATCAACGGCCAGGATTGCGTGAATTTGATTGAAAACGAAACAAGCAAGAAGGTGGCCTTTTTTGATTCAAAAAGCATTTTATTGTTCAACCTTGATCAAGCAAAGAAAGAGATTCTGGCAAAATATCCGCAAATCCAGGATGTAAAAATCGAACGCAAGTTCCCTTCGAAAATATACGCCTTGATCGAGGAAAGGCAAGGCGTGGCGGTGTATGTTGACGCGAAAGGATCTAAATTTTCGGTGGATACGGAAGGTTACGCGTTCGATCCGGCAGACAGCACGGAAAGCGTGATTGAAATTCTTGATCCCGGAACGACGGAGGCAAAGATCGGATCACCGGTGATCCTTAAAGATACATTAGCGGCAATTTTGAAAATGAAAGGCGAAATCGACAGTATGGGAAAAATATCGGTGGTGCAAGCGCGGTTGGCGACGCCCGAAAGAATAAATTTGCTGACTTCGGAGGGATGGTATATTTATTTCAATCCGTTGAAGGATATAAACGAACAGCTGGTGAAACTCAACGCGGTTTTATCGGATGCGTCGTTTGCGGCCAAAAGAACTAATTTGGAATATCTTGATATTCGGTTTACGCGAGTGTATTTGAAGGAAAAGGGTACGGCCGAAGAGTTGGACGGGCAAACGGAAACGCAAAAGACGTCTTCGGAAGATCAGAAACCCGCGTCCGAGGCGGCGGACGCAAGCAAACGGCAATAAATTTTCATTTGGCGATAATAAAAAAGCCCGTGAGGCTTTTTGCCGCGTTTATCAGAAACAAACCTTGGAATAAGCCCTTGGGAACCGATGGATTCGCGGTAGTTTATTTACCCACCAGAATACCCCGAAGCTCAGCTTCGGGGATGAATGGCGGGGAATCAAACTACCACGCGGTTTTGGCCGCGCGGTAGTTTATTTACCCGCCGGAATCCCTTGGGGATG
>CAZUST010000008.1:43495-45292 GCA_964623335.1 uncultured Candidatus Saccharibacteria bacterium | reverse complement strand
GGAATCAAACTATCGTAGCGCCTTGGGCGCGCGGTAGTTTATTTACCCGCCGGAAGACCGCGGGCTCTGTCCCGGGTATGAATGGCGGGGAATCAAACTATCGGGGCGCTTTGGGCGCGCGATAGTTTATTTACCCGCCGGAAGACCGCGGAACTCGGCTCCGGGGATGATGCGATGGGACGGGAAGAATTTCTCAAAAGAGGTTTCGGCCGGAAATTCATTAAAAGACAATTAACCCATTACCTGAAGCGCTAAAACGCGAAGCCGAAATCAAGCGCCGGCCGCGGGTAAAAAATTTGCTTTGATCGATCCGGCGAACTTGATTTTGAAAACCGGCCGACAACGGATATATTAAAAAATGAAAATTTATAAAAAAAGAAAACTTTTAAAATTAAATTAAAAATTTCCCATTCAATTAAAGCTATAAAGCATACAGGCAAGTTCCCTAAGCGATTGGCCGTCAGGTTCGCGCCTCTTTTTAATGGAGACTATTTTATATTCCCTTCTTATTCCTATACCGCCTCCTCCATATGCCGCCGCACCTAGGCGGCACCTTATCAAAACCCAAAAAAGTTCACCCAGTGAATTAACTATTACTTTGTTTGTCTCGCACTGCACCGGGTCAACTTCGGCGTCTTCCATCAGCCACCTTGCCATAATCTCGTTGTTTTTATCGGCGATTTCATTTACGACAGTCATTATGGCTTTCTCTAGGGGAGTAAGCTCCCCGATGACTGTCTCGTTCTTGGCGACTTCCTCCTGTGGCGCCGGGACAAACTCGCCCGAAACCATACATTTGTATACATTCCCTAAGGGATAGCTTTGCGCAATCATTTCGATTGCCTCTTTCTCTGTTAGCTTATTACCATTCATTAAGACTTCTCCTGATTTTTTACATTTTATGAACTGGTAAGTGATTAACATATTATTGTTATTATGTCAATATAACTCGCATACGTCAAACAATCATTTTTGAGAATGTTGGAATGTTTGTAATTGTCAAAACTTGAGAAAATTTTTGGCAATTCGCTTTTTAACCGCGTCAATTTGTCTTTGTCGGGAGGTAATGTCCTGCCATCGCGCGGGAATATCTTTTATCTTTAACTTTTCACCAAAAAAATGGCGGTATGATAATTCTTTTTCAAACCGCTCGAACAAGACGGCGCGACCGCCGTCTCGCAAAAAAACATAGCCGCCGTTTTTATTTTTCATCGCGGCGGCCGTTTTCCATGACGCCGGCCGCGACGGAATATCATCCGGAATTCCCATCTCGCAAAAAATGTTTTTGATCTTATAGGCGGGATAAAACTCGGTTGCTTTCCTGGTTTTGGGAATGAAATGCAAATGCGCGTGGGAAACGCTCTGCCCGAAAACGCCGTATTCCACCAAAAACGGCGCGCCGAACGCGTTTTTAATTTTCTTAAAAATCAAGCTTTTTAAATTCTCAAATTCCGGCCGCAAATCCTCCGCAATATCGGCGCAACAGGCAAAATGTTTTTTGGGAATCAGCATCACGTGCCCCGGCGCGGCCAAACCGATGCCAATACCCGCGGAAAAATTTTCCGTCTCAAAAATTATTTCGCCTTTATTTAATTCCGGGTCGCAAAAAACGCAATTTTTCATTTTATTTACCCGCCGGAATACCTGGCGGGGAATCAAACTATCGCGACGCGGTAGTTTATTTACCCGCCGGAATACCTGGCGGGGAATCAAACTATCGCGACGGCTTGGGCGCGCGATGGTTTATTTACCCGCCGGAATACCTGGCGGGGAATCAAACTATCGCGACGCGGTAGT
>CAZUST010000008.1:36075-43395 GCA_964623335.1 uncultured Candidatus Saccharibacteria bacterium | reverse complement strand
TTATTTACCCGCCGGAATACCTGGCGGGGAATCAAACTATCGCGACGGCTTGGGTGCGCGGCAGTTCATTTATATCCATCGTAATAATTTTCTTGGATAAATCTTCCGATATTATAATGTACGTACACGTGTCATTACATCTGTAAGTACATCAATATAGTCAACAAATTTCGCGGCGATAATTTTGCCGCCGCTCTTTTCCTCTAATGCGTTTCCACTCCGTTTGTGGCGATACCCTTTGATGATATCAACTCCTTTGCTTCCTTGATATAATCGGAAAAAATTTTCTTATTGTTTATGATTTCACAGCTTCTCGGATGATAATTTTTCAGTTGCCGGACAAACTCGGCACCGGCGCCGCGCATATTGATGAATTCAAACCAGTAATAATCGGCGAATTGCCGCGTGCTCTCTATAACTTTTTCAAGATTGATCAACCCGGGAATGATCGGGCTCACAAAAGCATAGGTTTTTATGCCGTTCGCCTTCAATGCTTTCAAGGCATCGATTCGTTTTTCATTTGTCGCCGAAAAAGGCTCGAACATTTTTTTTGATTCGCCGTCAAAATCGTTTATCGTTAAACCAACCTCGATATTTTCAAATTGTTTGAAAAGATCGATATCTCTCAAAACCAAATCCGATTTTGTCAGAATTGAAAGTTTGATCCTTTTGTCCAAATTCTTCAAGATTCGGCGAGTCAGTTCCAGTTTTTCTTCCGCCGGCTGGTAAGGATCGGAAATCGAACTCATAAACACCCGTCCGGCAATGTAGCGGTTTTTTACCAATTCCGGCGCGTTAATTTTGGCTTCCACCCAATTTCCCCATTTCCCGTAATTTTCCGGCCGCCACCGCGCCATGAACTTGGCATAGCAATACGAGCACGCATGCCGACAGCCGACATACTGGTTGATCACCCACTCGCACCCGGGCAATTTGCTCTTGGTGAATATCTCCTTGGCCTCAATTTTTATTAATTTCGCACTCATTTGGATTTTTGATTAATTTTTAGAACCGAGCAAGCGTGGGATGGAAAAAATAAGCGATGGCATTATAAGACAAATCCATCAATTCAATCAATTCAATCATTTCCATATCGGGCCGTTTGATAAGGATAAACCTTGGCTTGCCGAGATATTTTTTCTTGAAATCTTCGTAATCAACCGCCATAAAATCCGCATCACCCATTTTTTCGCGCTTTGGATCGGGCCGTCTTGTTTTTAACAATTCCAAATTATTCACCACATAACCTCCGCCTACACTATTAACATATATTTGCGCTATTGACATTGGTTATCCAGAAAAAGCGGACATTTTCGTGTCCGCTTTTTGGGGTACAGATCGATTAAACGCGATTTTTGCCGTACCGCACGAGACGTTAGAAATTGCCATTCGGATCGTCGATGTTGGAATCGGATTCCATCTCGTCGCCATCCTCGTTCGTTATAGTACCGCCGATTTGAGTCGTGTTCGCGTCAAAGTCGGCATCATTGATCTGAACCGCATCGCCGCTGGTAATCTCAATGATCAACTCATCGGCATCGTCATTCAGCGTGAGTTTGGAAGTGTACGACTCGGAATCATCAACGTCGGCAAAAGTGAAAGTCGCGACACCTTTGACAGTCACTTTGCCGGTAGAGGAAAGAGTTACGCCGCCAATCTCGGAACCGCTGACACCGGTAATGTAATCACCCGCGTCCAAATCACTGCTGATGGATGACGGATCGATCGGGTCGCTGAAAGCAATCGTAATGGTGTCGCCCTCGTCCATATAGTCCTCGTCGCCGCCATTGTCGAGATCAATGGAATCAATCGCCAATGTACCGCGGTCACTATTGCCGCCAAAGCTTCCGGTGGGATCGCCGATTGACGAATCGTCATCCATCTCGTCGCCATCCTCGTTCGTTACGGTTCCGCCAATCTGCGCCGCGGCATTAAAATCTTCCGAAGCGATTTCGATATCATTGCCGCTTTCCAGATTCACGGTCAGTATCTTGCCGGTATCGTCCAGCTCAAGCGAAACATCAAAAGTACCCGAGTCGTCAACCGAACCCATATCAAAGGAAGCGATATTTTTTATCGTCACTTTACCGGTGGATGAAACAGCCACGCCGCCGGTTTCGCTTGAACTGACGCCGGTAACGATATCACCCGCGTCCAAGTCATCATTGATTGATGTCGGATCAACAGCTTCGTTAAACGTAATCTTTATAGTATCTCCCACCGCGACATAGCCGTCGGTATCATCATCGGTTACGGTTATTGACTTAATGGCGGGCCCGCTGGAAATGGGGTTACCGCCAAACGTACCGGTAGGATCGTCCATCTCTGAATCGGCTTTCATGACATTGTGGTCGGTATCTTCAATGACTCCGCCAATCTGTACCGCCGCCATAAAGTTTTCATCCTGGATTTCTACATCATCGCCGGAAGTCAAAGTGACAGTCAGGATCTTGCCGGTAGAATTCAGCGCCAGTTTTACGGTAAAGTTTCCCGATTCGGTCACCTCACCTGCGGTGAACGCGGCGATATTCTTGATCGTCACGCGACCCACCGAGGAAACAGTCACGCCGCCGGTTTTCGCATAAGTAATACCGCTAACGCTTTCACCATTATCAAGATCGCCATTAATTGATTCGGGATCGATCGCTTCACTGAAAGTAATCTTGATGGTGTCGCCGGTATCAATATAGTCATCGCTACCGCCGTTATCGACTACGATTGAAGTAATATACGGATTGCCGCTCACGCTCCCGCCATCTTCACCGCCGAAAGTGCCGGTCGCATCGATGGCGCCATTATCTTCTTCCATCGCATTGCCGTTTTTGTCTTCGACCGTGCCGCCCAACTGGGTCACGCTGTCGAAATCCTCGTTATCGATTTCAATATCGTTGCCGGAAGTTAAAGTGATGGTCAGTATCTTACCGGTGGAATTCAAGGCAAGTTTGGAAGTAAAAGTACCCGAGTCATCAACCGAACCCATGTCGAAGGAAGCGATATTTTTGATCGTCACTTTACCGGTGGATGAAACAGCCACGCCGCCGGTTTCGCTTGAACTGACGCCGGTAACGCTATCATCTTCATTTAAATCGCTATTGATTGATTCGGGATCGATCGCTTTGTTAAAAGTAATCGTAATCGTGTCTTTGGCGTCGATCACGCCTTCGTCGCCGCCATCGGCGACTTTAAGGGAAATGATATCGGGCCCGGAGCCGTTATTTGCCTCCTCGCCGGCCAGGATCGCCGCGAGTTGTTTTTGCAAATCAGCAATGCGCACCTTAAGGGCTTCAATCATTGCCTGGATCGACGACCCCTGATTCTGATTCCAATTGGCGATCTTGACGCGAGTAGCGCTGTCACAAATCCCGGTTTGAGCCAGCCCATTGGCGGCCTGGAAACGAATAACGGCATCCTTGGTCAGAAAACCGTAATACGTGGTTTCATGGCCGGGCGCACCCGCACCGCCGGCGGCAACCGTATAACCATTGCCGTTCAAAAACTGCTGCAAGCTCAATACGTCGGTACCGACTATTCCAAAACTTAAGTCGCGATTCAGTTGCGGTCCGGCGGCCTCGACAATGTTAAATGTCAACAAAACACCAAACAGAATCGCCGCCATGATCGAACAAATCGATATGGATAATTTTTTTATACTACTGGTCATGGTTTTTATAATATTATTTACAAGTTTTAGATTGATTTAGTATGAATTATTGTTTGCGTCGACCCTCAAAAACATATCACAAACTTTAGGCGGCGGCCGCAAACAGCAGCCGCATCTTGCTCGCGCAATTCGCTCCGCTTTTCATTTTTTCCCAGTCGTTAAATCTTTGACGCGGCGAAACCGCGCCTCAAATTTCATGCGCTCGGAAAAAAAGAAATCCGAAACGAATCCGACAGCCAATCCGATGATTATGATTCGCGAAAGCCACTTTATATAAATATAACCCGGTTTCAGTTTTTTTCATAGGCGCGTTTCATTTTTATCATTTTAATTGTCGTTTAATTGCCATTTTAATCCGGTATCTTTTTGATAAATTTGGACGGTATATTAAGCTTGCTGCCAATTTCATTGACTAAACGCAACTTAGTTGCAATAATAAACTACCCCGGGGCAAAGCCCCGAGGGATTCCGACGGGTAAATAATTTAATGGATACCAACGAAATTATAAACAAACTAAGGAGCGACGGCGCGCGCATAACCCGAACGCGGCGCGCGATCGCGGACATCTTCTCAAAAAACGAGACGCCCCTGACCGCGGGTGAATTATCGCGGAAACTTGCCGCGCGGCAATTAAAGGTCAATAAAACCACGGTTTATCGCGAATTGGTTTTTTTGTCCGGCAGGGGATTGCTACGGGAAATCGTACTGGCCGACAACGAGATTCGTTACGAATCAGCCGGACTTGAACACCATCATCATTTGTTTTGCGTCAGATGCAAGAAGATAGATCCGGTAAGGCTGGCTAGCGATGCCTGCGCCGCCGCAATGAATCCGTCCGGACACGGGTTCAAAGTGCTGGGACACTCGATTGAAATGTTCGGGATCTGCGCCAAATGCCAACGGCTTGAAAAATCATGATCATCGACGTTGTTTGCGACGCGCTGATCGACAGCGCCAAAATGGTACCGTTATTATTGGCAATCTATATTCTGATCGAGCTTTTTGAATTCAAATTTGGCAGCGTCATCAAAGAACGGGTCGGGCGCGCGGCCAGCGCCGGACCATTAGTTGGCGCGGTCGCCGGCGCGATACCCCAGTGCGGCTTTTCAGTGATCGCCACCGCTCTTTATACCCAGCGTTTGGCCACAATCGGAACCCTTTTGGCGGTTTATCTGTCTACCTCGGATGAAGCAGTACCGATCATGATGTCCCAACCCCAGGGAGTCGCCGTCCTTATTCCTTTTGTTCTGACAAAAATCATAATCGCGATCATTGCCGGTTACTCAATTGATCTACTGTTCGCCAAAAAAAATAAGAAAACGTGGGCGCATATTGCGTCATACAACAATGGCACGGATACGCCTGGCCATCATCACGAGCGCGCAAGCGATGAGGTCGCTTGTTGCGGCCATGTCGCCGACGCCACTTCAAGAAAATTCAATCCCCGGGATATTTTACTGCATCCGGTGTTGCATACGGTAAAAATCTTTTTTTTTATTTTTGTTATTTCGGCACTGATTGGAATTTTTTTTGATACTGCCGGCAAAGAAGCGACCGTGGCTTGGCTGGCCGGCGCGACAATGATCCAACCGCTAGCAATGGTGTTGGTTGGGCTGATCCCGAATTGCGCGGCTTCGGTGGCGATCACTGAACTTTACCTGGCCGGCGCGATAACTTATGGAGCGGCGTTGGCCGGTTTGTGCGCCAGCGGCGGTCTGGGCCTTTTGGTGCTGGCCCGCGAAGAAAAAGACCGGAAGAACATTTTTGCCGTGATTGTTTCGTTATCTTTTGTCAGCGTTTGCGCGGGATACGCCGCGCAATTATTTTTGTAAACCGATAATTTGCTCTATTTTTAAAAAAGGTATAGGTTGAAGTCGATCAGGTATTACTCTAAAAACGGAGGTTTTATATGGCTAGCGTACCAATTTGTCAAACAGATCTTTTCTTTATCGACAGCACTTTGGAAAAAAAATGCCGAGAAGATCGTTGCCCGAAGCTACTGTATGTTTGTGTGCGCGGCTGCGTAATGATCAACAAACAGCGCTGTCGATCGGAAGCAATTGAAGACGGGAACCGGTGCAACTAAAACATCAGTTCCTATTTTTTTGAGAAATGAAAAAGATATTTTTAAAAATAATTTTGGGATTGATGATAATCGCCGCGGCGGCCGCGGCAGGGTTTTATTTTGGCCAAAACAAATCCCGCAATGTTGCACCGGCGGCAAAGAACACGGAATTCGACCAAGCCGCCGCCGATACGGCCGCGGCAACCGCGAGCAAAGAAACCCCAATCAAAGAAAACGAGCTTACACCCATCAAATTCGAACCGGAGCCGGAAATCTTGCCGGCAGCCGACAAGAATGAATCAGGTGCAAAACCGGCGGTTGAAGTCCAAGACGCGGAAACAAAAATTTCAAATCAGACAGCAGAAAGCAATGTCGCCGGCGAACCGACCGAAAGCGCGCGATCAGAGCGGTTTGCGATCATGATCGGACAAAACGCGGTTGATACGGTAGCGACAAACCTGAAAAAGGCGGGGTTCATTGGCGATGAAACAAAATTCAAAGCGGCAATCAAGCCGGGAATTTTAGCTTTGGTTCCCGGCGGTTATAAATTATCCAAAGGCATGACCGAGGCGCAAGTTGCAACCATATTACAACACAAGCCTTATATGAAATGGATCATTGTTCCGGAAGGGCTGCGCAAAGAAGAAATAGCGGCAATGATGGCCGACGAGCTGGAATGGACCGACGCGCAAAAATCCAAATGGATCACCACCGATACGACGACGGTCGCGAATTACAGCGAAGGGGTCTATTTTCCGGACACTTATTTGATCCCGGTTGACGAAGAATCCGCCAAAACGGCGGCCCGGATGCAGGCGCGATTCAATGAGGCGTTCTCGAATTACTTGCCGCAGTTCAACCAACAAAACATCAAGTGGACCACCGGGCTGACATTCGCATCGATCGTGCAACGGGAAGCAAAAAGCGCGGCCGATATGCCGTTGATTGCCGGAATCCTGTGGAACCGGCTGGAACAGGGGATGACATTGAACGCGGACGCCACTTTGCAGTACGCCCGCGGCGACGCGGGAAATGGTTGGTGGGCGCCGGCAACGGCGGCAGACAAAGCGATCGACTCGCCATATAATACTTATATTAACAAGGGGCTGCCCCCGCACCCGATTTGCAGCCCGGGCATCGCGGCGATAGAAGCGACGTTGAACCCGGCAACAACCGATTGCTTGTATTATCTGCATGGAAACGACGGTGCTACGCATTGCGCGCCAACTTACGAAGATCATTTAAAAAACATTGAGAAATATCTGAAACAGAGTTAAAATTTGATAAGAAAAATCAAAATTTAATAAAAAATTCATTGCTGTCGGGGTATTAATCCCGCCAGCAACCAAAGGATGTTTCCTTTGGAATCCTCATTATTTTTGTTCCCCGCAGCAAGCTGACGGGGTATAAAAATAATAAACTACCCCGGAGCAGAGCCCCGAGGTCTTCCGGCGGGTAAATAAACTATCGCGCACCCAAGGCGCCACGATAGTTTGATTCCCCGCCATTCATCCCCGGGATCCGCCCCAAGAATGAATGGCGGGTAAATAAACTATCGCGCACCCAAGGCGCCACGATAGTTTGATTCCCCGC
>CAZUST010000008.1:33394-35975 GCA_964623335.1 uncultured Candidatus Saccharibacteria bacterium | reverse complement strand
CATTCATCCCCGAAGCAGAGCTTCGGAGATGAATGGCGGGTAAATAAAAAACATGGAACAATTAGAATTGGTAATCAAGTCGTTGCGGCATTTAATGAAGAACCTTATCTGGAACGGCATCTTCGCGATAATTTGCGGAATCGCGATTGTCGTCTATCCGGAGCTTTTAAGGATCCTGGTAAGCATCGTTTTGGTGGGATTCGGCATTATCAATTTGATTGCCGCGGCCAAGGTGGGCCGGTATTCCAAAATACGGTTTAAAATCTAATGCTTTTTTTTAAGAAAAAATTATCCGATGCCGAACTGGCAAGCGCGGTAAAAGCGGAAGCGCAAAAATATTTCGGAAGCAAACAGGGAAGCCACGACTGGGACCACAGTTTGCGGGTATTGAATAACTGCCGCCTTATCGGGCCGCAAATGGGCGCGAATATGACGATATTGGAATTGGCGGCGTATTTGCACGATATCGGGCGCGGGAAAGAAACCGCAAACAAAGGCAAGGTTTGCCACGCCAAGATCGGCGCTTGGGAAGCGGAGCGGATTCTGAAAAAATTGGGAGCCGGTAAAGAACTTACTCAAGCGGTCGTTCACTGCATAGAATGCCACCGGTCCAAAGATGACCAAATCCCGCAATCGATCGAGGCTAAAGTGCTTTTTGACGCTGATAAACTGGACGCGTTGGGCGCGGTTGGGTTAGTGCGGCTTTTTTTGTTTGCCAACGAGGTCGGGGCGGGTATCCATAACAAAGAGAGCGACCTTTCCAAAACCAATGCGTATTCGGATGAAGACACGGCGTTTCGGGAATTTTATTTGAGCAATCGGTTCTTAAAAGATAAAATGATCACGGATACGGGCAAAAAACTGGCGGCGGCGCGTTATGATTTCATGATTGAATTTTTCGAGCATTTATTTGAGGAGGTAAGCGCCCACCCCGATTTTTTCTTGATGCTGGATGAAATCAAGGGCGCGCCGGAAGCTAGCGCCGAGATTTCGGGTCAATAGTTTTTTTACGAACGGCCGCGGTTGTCCCGCGGCCGGTTTATTTTACGCCAGCGGATATTGCCGAAAGAAAATATGGGCAGATTTGTAGTAAATAATATAAAATAATTCAAAATAACATTTGGCGCCGTAAGTTGGATAAAAGGCGATAATTTAAAAAATAAACTACCCCGAGGCAGAGCCTCGAGGTATTCCGACGCTTCGCTAAACGCTCCGCGATCGGAAAAGTTTGATTCCCCGCCATTCATCCCCGGGGCAAAGCCCCGAGGTATTCTGGCGGGTAAATAAAATATAAAATGAGAACCATCAAAAAAAGACACTTGGCGATATTGGTGCTTTCAATGGCGGTCGCGGGAACAGGAATCAGGACGGCGTACGCCAGTACCGACGGTGACGGCAAAAACAACCCGATGAATTCGCTGGCGCAGGCGATCGCAACAAAATTCAATTTAGATAAGACCGAGGTTCAAAAAGCTTTCGATGAACAACGGCAAGCTATGAAAATCGAGAAACAGGCCAAAAATGAAACAGAAATTTACCGGCCGGCTTAAAACGGCGGCCACGGACGGCAAACCAACCCGGACCCAGGCGAATTTGATTGCTAAGAAAAGAGATGGATTAAAAGCTGAATGGGAAGCCAACAGACTACCGCGCGCCCAAGACGCCACAACGGTTTGACCATTCATCCCCGGGGCAAAGCCCCGGGGTATCGCACTCAATAAAACGAATCCGCTGTCGTTTGAAACAACGGCTGATGCGGAACGCGCGGCGCCGCGGCAAAAGACGCAAGCTCAAATGGATGGTTCGAAGAATCGGGCCAGCGATAATGGATTCCGCATAATTATTCGATGATACCGGGTGGCGGAAAGGCAGGCAGGGGAATGTTTCGGCACCCGATAACACCGGTAGCAATTAGCAGATAAAAATATACAACCGAACCAAAATGCCCCTTGGGCATTTTTTGGTATAAAATAATTGACAGATTGATTGCTCAATAATGCGAAAAATTATAAAATAAATTAATTATTAATAAAAAATGGCAAAACAACAATCTGCGTGGCGCGTTGCTCTTAATTATTATGTTGGCGGTTCAATTTCAGCGAAGATAGTGCTTTTTTTAATTTTTGATCTTTTCTTAAAAAATACATTGACTGTCCTCAATGAAACATTGCCTTTTTATGTGGGGTTGATATCGGGTTTGTGTTTTGTGATATTGGCAGCGTATTTCGGTGCGTGGTATATAAATAGCCGTTATATTTTTATAAAAAACGACGTGCTTCGCCGGTCTCTTTATTATTATATTGGTATCAATGTTGTTTTGTGGCATGCTTATTATGGATTTTTGCTAATTATAAATTCCAAAGCGCAATCAATCTTATCATTTGAATTTATTAGTTCGCTGTTGATTACGCTATTGTTTTCCGCAATCTATTTCTTTTCCGGAAAGAAATTTGTGAAAACCATAATTGGTCAAAATAACGAGCAGAAACAAAATGAATCAAACTACCGCGCGCCCAAGGCGCCACAATAGTTTGATTCCCCGCCGTTCATCCCCGAAGGTATTCCGGCGGGGAAATAAACC
>CAZUST010000008.1:0-33294 GCA_964623335.1 uncultured Candidatus Saccharibacteria bacterium | reverse complement strand
ATAGTTTGATTCCCCGCCGTTCATCCCCGAAGGTATTCCGGCGGGGAAATAAACCGGTAAATTAGAGTTTTCTTATATGATATGATTAGACTCTGGTGAACAATTACTACTCCCGCGGCGGCAAGTTTTCTTAAAAAATGGAATTTTATTAATATATTTACTTTTGTTGTTGTTATTTGGACATTTTTGGAACTTTTAATAGGGAAAAAGAGGCAGAGATGAGTTGCCGTATCGTCGGTTGCTCTAAGGCAAATTCTATTAAATCGGTGGATTTATAAAAATTTGACAATAGGCGGTAAAAAAATAATTGACATTGCCTTTTAACTCGGCGATAATATTTTAAGGAAGTTAAATCGGAATTAAATTTTTTGCCTAAAAAAATGAAATCCAGGTTAAAAGGTTTTACATTGATTGAATTATTGGTGGTAATATCGATCATTGGTATTTTGGCGGGCGTGACGCTGGTCAGCATGCAACAAGCAAAGATCCAGGCGAAAGATACGGCGCGGAAACGCGACATTGTCCAGCTTGAAAAAGCGCTGGTTCAGTATTGGGAGAGAACCGGTAAATTTCCAACCGAGGCGGGATTTGACAGCAGTATTGGCAGCGACAATTGCCATTGTCCGGCTACGGGAGGACCAGTAGGTTGCACGGGCACGGATTGGTGTCCGACAAGCGCGATCTATCAGGGAATCGTGACTAATCAAAAATTAATGGCTAGTTTGCCGGTGGATCCGGCAAACAATACGACATATTATTATTTTTATGAACCGTGTTGCGACCAGGATTGCGGCGGAGGAAGATCGTGTGTCGGCAAAGGATGCTGCGAATATACAATTGGGGCAAGCCGCTTGGAAAGTACCGGAACGAGTTACTCCCGCTGGGGCCGATGGGAGCAATAGGCCGGCGATAACTTACTTTTTTTGCGAAAATGAACAGCGACAAAAACCAAAATAGCGACGTTGACCTGAGTAAATTTTTTGAAAAGGAAGCGGCGCCAAACGTTCGCCCGGTTACAATCCCGCCGGCGGATTTTGTTAAACTGGACACCAAAAAACAAAACAGATTAATATGGGTCGTAATCTTCAATTTCATAATCGGCATGGCAATATTCAGTTATTTTATTATCAAAACAAACGCGGAAGGAACAATAAAACCGGTCACAATGCAAAAGATTACGGCCCCTGTCAACTACATTCCGGGAACAAACGAACAATATATGCCGCCACTGCCATAAGCAAATTCTTGAGCATGAAGCATATGGCCCGGTTTTTGTTGTCGCCACTCATCCATGGAAGCACAATAAAAAAACCCGGAGCATAGCTCCAAGGGATTCCGGCAGTTGAATAAACAAGGTAATTAATATGGCATGCATCTGAAGCTGATCGATGGATTTATTTATATTGTTGCGGCAGTCTTGGTCCTGCCGACGGTTGTTGTGGCGCGAGATAGCGCCATGATTACCGATTGTTATGTAAAAAATTTTGACAGCAGTGTGGCGGTGGAAGCGAACGGTTCGCTTTTGGTTGAGGAAAATATCTTGACCGACTGCGGAACTTTATCCGGTAAACACGGTATTTTTCGCGTTATTCCCGAACAGGTAAAAACTAATGGCGGAACCTTCGTTACGCCGGTGAAGCTTATCGGCGTAACCGACGAAAACGGAAATCCGCGCCAATATGCCGAGTCGCGGGATTCAATCAACCACACCGTCAGCTGCAAGATCGGCAATCCAAACGTCACGATTGCCGGAGAAAACACATACAAGATAATTTATTCCGTGGCCAACGCGGTGCGCGCGGGAGCGAACGGAAAAGATGAGTTGTATTGGAACTTATCCGGAAACTTCTGGGAAATGGAGATTGATAAATTCAATGCCCAAGTGGCTTTTCCGCAAGGCGTAAACCGGAATAACAGCGAAGTTTACATTTATAGCGGCACGACGGGAGCAAAACAAAATTTATTGGCTGACGCACAATGGATCAGCAACAATACGCTGGAAATAAAATCAAAAGTTCCATTAGGAGCGCGGCAAGGAATCACCTTGTCGGCCACTTTCCCGGCGGGAATAATAGGCGCATACCGGCCCGGTTTTTGGGATCTTTATCGCGCTTATTTGTGGCTGGCGATTCCGTTGCTGGTATTTGTATTGGCGTTTAAAGTATGGGCCAAACACGGTCGTGATCCGGTAGTGGGAAAAACCGTAATTCCGGAATTTGATATCCCGGACGGCTTGCCGCCGATACAACTGGGACTTTTGGACAGCAACGGCGTTTTTGCGGATAAGATGATCGCCGCGGGCATTGTGGGACTGGCCGTCAAAAAACAAATTTTTATCGAAGAAATCAAAAAGACGTGGGCACCGGGAAGAAACGATTATCTTCTTACGAGGATCGAGCCGCAAAACGGGACCACAAAATTAAGCGAACCGGAATCGGTTTTACTGGATGAAATTTTCAAAACCGGCAATCCAGTGAAGATTTCCGAATTGAAAGAAAGATTTTATTTGTCGATCCCCAAAATCAGGCGCGCGGCGATTGACAAGCTGGTAACTGACGGTTATATCGCGGACGATGGATTATCATTAAAGAAAATTTTTTTGATCGCGGGGTTCGCGGTTTTTTGGGCGCAAATTTTCGTTATAAATTCGGGGTTGATCGCGGCGGTATCATTTGCGGCGGCAGGAATAATTTTGGTCGTGTTCGGTTTACTGATGCCCAAGCGCACGCCAAAAGGCGCCGAGACAAATTGGCAGACACAAGGATTCAAACTTTACATGCGTACTGCCGAAAAATACCGGCAACAATTCAACGAGAAGGAAAATATTTTTGAAAAACTCCTTCCTTACGCGATGGTTTTCGAGATGGCAAAACTTTGGATTAAAAAAATGGAATTGCTTTACGGACAGGAATATTTTGCCGGCTATCATCCGGCTTGGTATGCCGGATTATCGATGGGGAAATTCAGCGCGGATAATTTTGTTTCCCAGATCAATAGTTTGTCGGCAAGCATCGCGGCCAATACCGGGACTGCATCGGGCTCAGGAGGAAGCGGTTTCTCCGGAGGCGGGGGAGGCGGCGGGGGAGGCGGAAGCTGGTAGGCATGCAAATTTTGTTTTTTGCGCCGTTGCCTTATAATGATTTTATAACAGGCCCGTTGCGTAAATATTTCCTACTGCAATTTCCATATTTCGGCGGCGCCGAATTCATCACTCGTCGGCAAATTTTAAGATCAAGTATGCCTCCCTCGTTTTTGCGAAACGAAATTGCGAGCAGACATTCCTTATTCGGTTCGCACGAAATCTGAAAATTTCGTTGCATAAATATTTACGCGGCAGGTCCAATCAAATAACTTGGGTAATGACCCCATTATCCAGAAGCGGGGGAAAAGATTTGGTCCGATGAACCGCCGGCGGCTTGCTCTTTGGAGATTCTTACAAATGATATCCGCATCGCGTCCGTATTTTTGCCCCATATTTCAAATTTCCCCCGGCCGCGATATTTCTCGCCGCGAGGCCACCGCGCCTCAAATATCGCCCGCTTGGAAATTCGAAATCCGGAGAACAAATCCGCGGGTAATATCAAAATATTATTCGTGAAAGCCTCCCTTGAAAACCAGGGAGTAAAGTACTCCGTCCAACCACGGAAAAGAAAGGGCGAATGTTTTCAATTTAAAATATTTAATATTTAACTTTCCTTTTTACGAAAGAAAATTTTGTTGATAACCAACCAAAACATGAAAACGATTAAAACATGCGAGTTTGTATCGCCAAAACACCCCGATAAATTGTGCGACCGCTTGGCTGACATGCTACTGGATGAATTTGTAGCGCAAGACCCGAAAAGCCGGGTAGCGATCGAGCTGGTGGGCGGACACAACCATATTGCCGTAAGCGGCGAAGTGACCAGTAACGCCAGTGTCGACATCCCCGCGAAGATCGAGAGTTTTTTGGGACGCGATTTCGATATTCTGGTACGAGTAACCCAGCAAAGCCCGCAGATTGCCCAAGGAGTAGATATCGGCGGCGCCGGCGATCAAGGAATTATGATCGGTTACGCGACCCGCGAAACTGAAAACTTCATGCCCGCCGAATACGAATTAGCGCGCAATCTTTGCAAAAAGATTTACGAAAAATTTCCTTACGACGGCAAAACCCAAGTAACTATCGAAGACGGCCGTCCCGTGACGGTAGTCGCCAGTTTCCAAAAAAGCAAAAACGCGGAATTATTGCCGCTTGTGAAAAATTTTATCGAGGCCGATGAATATTTGATCAATCCGGCCGGCGAGTGGGATATAGGAGGGTTTGACGCCGATTCGGGACTATCGGGACGCAAGATCGTGATCGACAATTACGGACCGGAAATCAGCGTCGGCGGCGGGAGTTTTTCCGGTAAGGATTATACAAAAGTGGATCGGTCCGGAGCGTATATCGCGCGACGAATCGCGGTAGACCTGCTTCAAAACAAAGGTGCGCAAACCGTGCGCGTCAAACTGGCTTACGCGATCGGCAAAAAAGAACCGGTAATGGCGATAGCCGAGATTGATGGCGTTTCGGAAAAGATCGCGGGATACGATCTGTCGCCACGGGGAATTTATGATTTTTTGGGCCTTGATAAAGTAAAATTGGCACAGACCGCGACGTGGGGCCATTTCGGCCGCGAATTCCCGTGGAAATAAACTACCCCGAGGCAGAGCCTCGAGGTATTCCGACGCTTCGCTAAACGCTCCGCGATCGGAAAAGTTTGATTCCCCGCCATTCATCCCCGAGGCAGAGCCTCGAGGTATTCCGGCGGGGAAATAAACTACCCCGAGGCAGAGCCTCGAGGTATTGCACTCAATACCAGCAAAGACGCAAGACAAAAATGTAAGTCTTTTCGAAAATCAGGGATGTGTTATATTGATATCAGAAAGCGATAATTTCAAAAGAAATTACCGTAGCGGCAATGCCGCTAACAAAACATGCGCGCCCGCTTGAATCCGCGAAAGCGCAATGTCAATCCGACTTTGATGTCTATACAATCGGTCGTAATTAAGAAGATCTCTTTGGGCGCGATTTTCTTGGCCATTGCGGTTTTTGCTTTTTTGGGCCTGGCGGAAAACGCGGCGGCCGAATCATGCACCGGCACGGATAATGTTTTCGGCTGGGCCTGGTCGGAGAACATAGGCTGGATTTCCGCTAATTGCCATTCGGACGGCGGAACTAAAAATTACGGACTGAATATCGGCGGCGACGGCACTTTAACCGGGTACGCTTGGTCGGAGAATGTCGGCTGGATCAGCTTTGAACCGGCGGACGTAAACGGTTGCAACAATTGTTCCGGAGCCGCGTGCCAGGCGAAAGTCGATACGGCGGCCGCTTCCGGCAATCGAGAGATAACCGGCTGGGGCCGGGCGATCGCGGCGTGCAAGGATAACTTATGGAACGGGACGAATTGTACCGGCGGGGGCGCCGGCAATAATACCGGCGACTGGGACGGTTGTTTGAAATTCAAGGACAGCTATATTGACAGTAATGGGGATTTCCACGGCTGGATGACCAGTTCGGCCGACGCCACCACGGGAGTTATCGGATGGGTAAACCTTAACAGCGTTAATTGCAACGGCACGAATTGCACCGCGGACGCGGCGTACAAGCTGTACACCAGCGCGACATTCGGGCCGACCGCCAAAATGGAATGCGGCGGCAGCTGCGCGGGCGGTTATTGCGACACCGATCCGAATTCAACTTGGGTAATGTACGCGCCAACCGGAGATTGTCCGGAATGCGCATTCACGGTGTTAAACGCATCGAGCGGCAATGTGCAATGCACGGCTTGGAAGCTTGAAGGAACAACATACGGCGGAACTTACGACGGCAAGCAGAATTTAACGTTTTTGGCGGGAGTGCCGACCGGCACCTATACTTTGAAACTGACGGTGAGCGAAACTCCCAAGGCGAGCAATAACAGCGATTGCAGTTTGGGAGCTCATGCCACGACGAATCATTTGATCCGCATAAAAAGAGAGGTTGCGGCCGGTTTTATGTGTTCCCTGGATGATCCGGCGGTAATTCCCAATCCTTTGTGGATAGATTGCGAATCGAATGCCTTTAAAACAAAAGTAGTGGGGAGCGGACGCATATTTTTGTCGGACGCCGCTTTATTGGGATTACATTCGGTAGAGTCGGAAGACGGAAGCCAGATCGACGCGGGAAGCCGAGTTTGGACGATAAACATTGACGGGGCGGTGACAACCGCGACCGGTACGGACGCGAGCTTTACCCCGGGTAAAAGCAATATTATCAAACTGGCGGTGGGCGATAACGCGTCCAGAACCAATTGCCAAATAATCAATTTGAACAGGGTGTCGCTTCCCAGATGGCAGGAAATAAATCCGGTCGGGATGATATTCGATAATTTGCAAGCAAGCCTGGGGAAAGTGTTGGGGTTGTATAAATAGAATTTGGTTATGAAAAACAGCAAAAGAGGAAATGTATTGATCATTGCGGCAATAATGGGAATATTTGCCGCCGGGACAGTTTTTTTTGCGTATAAGTTTTTCGTTTCCGAAAATGATAATAATTTTACTCTACCGACAGAAGACAATCTAAACCCGGCAACCAATGAACAACTGGAGGCTCCGGCAACAGAAAGCGATGCCGAAACCGAAGATTACGCCACAACCACAAAAGACCAAATCCTCGACAATACCGGCGAAACGGAAACGATGACAATCGCGGGTGATCAAACATCGCCGCCATCTGCGGGTAATCCCTATATTTTTACGCAATTTAGCGCCGCCGCGGATTCGACGGCGGCAGTGAACGCGGCGAACAAATTTGGGTTCGATCTATACACTGAATATCGCGGTGAAACCGCAAAAAACGTATTTTTTTCACCCTATTCGATTTTTTCGACGCTAGAAATGGTCTATGAGGGTGCTAGAGGCGCGACGGCCGATGAAATCCGTTCGGTTTTTAATTTTGCCGCCGACAACCAAACGCGAGTGGGTTCGTTTGCCAAATTGTATGAACAGATCAACCCGCGAAACGCGAGCTACCAGTTATCGACCGCAAACGCCCTATGGGCCCAAGAAAACTACTCATTTTGGCCGGATTATTTAAAAACCGTGGAAACCTATTATCACGGAAAAGCCACCAATTTAGATTTTGCCGGCGACACCGAAAATTCCCGCCAAACGATAAATCAATGGGTAAGCGACAAAACCATGCAAAAGATTCCGGAATTGTTCGCGGCGGGAACGCTTAATCCATTGACAAGGTTGGTTTTGACCAACGCGGTTTATTTTAAGGGCAAATGGGCAACCCCGTTTGAAGCAATGCTAACCCAAGAAAAAGACTTTACCGCATCAACCGGCGCAAAAACGAAATGCCGGATGATGAACATCAAAGATAATTTCGGATACGCCCAAACCCCCGACTACCAAGTGCTGGAATTACCCTATGAAAACAACGATTTGTCAATGATTATCGTTTTGCCCGAAAACGGCAAAATTGAAGCCGCGGAAAAAGAATTGACGGCCGCCGGTTTTAACAATCTCAAAAAATCCCTAAAAACCGAACTGGTGGACGTGTTTTTGCCGAAATTCAAATTTGACACGTCATACAATATGAACCAAACGCTGGCAAAAATGGGAATGCCCACCGCGTTTGGCGGCGCGAATGCCGATTTTTCCGGAATGTATGACAGAACAAAAACAACGGAAAATCTTTATATCGGCTTGGTGATCCACAAGGCATATATTGATGTTTATGAAGAGGGCACCGAAGCCGCCGCGGCGACGGGAGTGGCAATGATGAACGCGACCGCGGTAATGGAACCTCCGCCGGCAAAAATTTTTAACGCCGACCGGCCGTTTATCTTCGCCATTGTCCACAACCAAACCGGCGCGATCTTGTTTATGGGTAAGGTCAACGACCCGACAAAATAAACTACCCCGAGGCAGAGCCTCGAGGTATTCCGACGCTTCGCTAAACGCTCCGCGATCGGAAAAGTTTGATTCCCCGCCATTCATCCCCGGGGCAAAGCCCCGTGAACGAATGGCGGGGAAATAACATATGGCGCGATGCCAGTAAAAATATTTAAACGCAATCGTTTAACCGCAAAAGGCGCCTTTGAGGCGCTTTTTGTTAAAACTTATGGCATTAATTGACGATTTGATCGGCGCGGGTTATTTAAAGACTCCGCGGATTATCGCGGCGTTTCGCGCGATCAAAAGAAAAGATTTTTTGCCCCCGAATTTACCGCGCCGCCACATCATCGCCGAAATAGATGAAGCCATTGCCATCGGATTCGCGCAAACCATTTCCCAGCCGGCAACCGCGGCGTTTATGCTGGAGCTTCTGCAACCCCGTCCGGGCGATAAAATTCTGGATATCGGCTACGGATCGGGATGGACCAGCGCGCTTTTGGCGCACACCGTTTCGCAAAACGGCGCCCGGGGAAAAGTGGTGGCAATCGAAAGGATAAAACCGCTGGCCGAATTCGGCAAAAAAAACATCGCCCAATACGGTTTCATTAAAAACCGCGTCGTCCAATGCGTAATCGGCGACGGATCAAAAGGGTATTTGCCGCAAGCGCCCTACGACCGGATTTTGGCATCCGCGGCCGCGCCAAGCGTTCCGCCGGCATGGGAAGCGCAACTGAAAACCGGCGGCACAATCGTGGCGCCGGTGCAAAACGCGCTGGCAAAAGTTGAAAAAGGCAAAAACAACACCTTCAGCGAAACCCGCTATGAAGGATTCGCGTTCGTGCCGCTGGTGCAGGGAAGCTGATATTCCGCCGTTTTTAATTCACCTTTTGCGTATTTTCGGTCTTCACCGATAACAACTGCACGCCCAGCCAGGAAATTTTGCCGCCCGCGAAAATTAAAAATGCGCTAAAGATCGACCAGGAAAGAATGTTAAGCATTTTGGCGATCGCGTCATCGGGGAGCATGTCAACCAGCGCGCGATTAACCGAATATTGTATCTGATTTTGCAGATAATTTTGCGCATCTTCCAGCGAAAGATTTTCAATTTCGGCTTGCGCCGGCAAATCGCTTGCCGGATTTTTTGCCGAAACTTTAAACACCGCCGGAAATTCGGCTTTGGCCGTGAAATAACGGTATGACGCGTTGATCGCGGCACCGATTACCGCCAACCCCGCAGCCACCAAAACCCAGCCCGCGATCATTTTAAAATTCATTTTTTGATTTATTGTTAGGATTCGTAGAAAGCTTTATAAGCCAGATACGCCGAATATATATCGGCTTTTGACGCGATCTCAAACGGCGCATGCATCGACAGCAAAGGAACGCCGATATCGATCACATCCATGTTCATCTGGGCAATGTGCTTGGCGATAGTGCCGCCGCCGCCTAAATCCACCTTACCCAGCGTACCGGTTTGCCAGCTAATCTTGGCATTGTTGAATATCCGACGGATTGTTGCGGTAAATTCGGCGCCCGCTTCGCTGGCGGAATATTTGCCGCCCCAACCGGTGTAAGTTTCGATTGATACCCCCGCGCCCAAGCGCGCGGCGTTTAGCGAATCGTAAACTTCCGCGTAATCCGGATCGAATGCGGAAGTAACATCGGCGGAGATCGCCTTGGACATGAACAGCGCGTCGCGCGTATAATTTTCGTTGTGCGTGCCAGTCTCCAGATAGATCAACTCGCTGACAAAGTCGTAGATAAAATTGGACATCGCACCGGTGACGCCATCGCTGCCGATCTCTTCCTTATCCACCAGAACCACCAAGGACCCGTATTCGCGATCCTTGGAATCGAGAAGGGCATTCAGGGCGGCATAGGCGCACACGCGATCATCGTGACCGTACGCGGCAATCAGGCTGCGGTCGAAACCCAAGTCGCGCGCGCTTCCCTGCGGCACAATTTCCAAATTGGCGGAAACAAAGTCTTCTTCGGCGATTCCGTATTTTTCGTTCAACAATTTGAGTAATTGTTTTTTGACCGGTTCCTTATCGTCCTTGTTTTTGGTGCCGATGCTGCCCGCCAAGATATTCAATGTTTCGGCGGGAATCGCGTCGTCAAGCTTTTTTTCGGACTGGAGCTTGTCCAGGTGCGGTAAAAGATCGCTGATCATAAAGACCGGATCGGTGGGGCGATCGCCGACAGCGACCTCAACCACCGTCCCATCGGCTTTTGCCACCGTACCGTAAATCGCCAAAGGTATCGCGGTCCACTGGTATTTCTTGATCCCGCCGTAATAATGCGTCTTGAAAAACGCGATATGTTCGCTTTCGTAGATCGGCTTCACTTTGAGATCAAGGCGAGGGGAATCAATGTGCGCCAGGATCAGGCGCAGCCCTTCGCGGACATTTCTTTTACCGGGAGCAAACAATATCGCGGCGCGGCCGCGGTTTATTGAATATAAAGGAGCGGGAAATTTGGCGACCGAACTGGCGCCAATATGCTCCAAACGGGTAAAACCTTTATCCAGGGCAAGAGACTCGACAAATTTCACCACAATACGTTCCGTTTTGGAACCGGTAAGGAATTTTTTGTAATCTTCACAAAAATCATAAGCTGATTTTATCCGGGCATCGTCCCAAAAATCAAAAGAGTATTTTTTTTCGAAAGAAAAATCGGGTTCTTTTTGGTCTTTTTGATCTTTTTGGTCCATAATAATGAATTAGGTTATTTTAAAATTAGCCCATATCCGCAAAAAAGTAAAACGCACCAAAACGCGCCAATATGGCGTTATTCAATATGATGGGTTAAATTCGCGCACAAAAAATCATGGAAAACAGAATAAAACAATTACAGGAAGCGATCATGGCCGAAGGTCTGGACGGCCTGATCATAACCAATCCGGCCAATATATTTTATTTAAGCGGAGTAAACGATCCGGGTTCGGAAAAAGGGTTTTTACTGGCGGTAAGCGCCAAGAGCTGGAGAATGATCACCTCCCGTTTTTATCAGGCGCGCATGGAAAAATTCATAGAAGGCGACAAAGTAGTTTATGCCAAGCGCGGAGAATCATTGTCGGGGAGCGCGGCGGAATTTTTCGGTAAAGGCAAAAATATCGGTTTTGAAAAAGAATACGTTTCTTACGCGCGCTACGAAAGATTCAAGAAAAATTTTCGTGGCGGGAAGCTAACGCCAACCGATAACCTTGCCAGCCAATTCCGGCGAATAAAAAACTCCCAAGAACTGGCAATGATAAAAAAAGCGGCGGCAATCACCGATAAAACATTCGCGCAACTGGTAAAATTGATCAAACCCGGCATAACCGAGATCGCGCTTAAGCGCAAAACAATCGAAATGATGCAAGATATGGGCGCGCAGGGATGCTCGTTTGATCCGATTGTGGCCAGCGGGAAGAATTCGGCGGATCCGCATTACGAAGGGTCAAACAAGAAGATAAAGGCGGGGGAGATGATTGTAATCGATATCGGGGCGCGCTACAAAAATTATGACGCGGATATGACGCGCATGGTATTTTGCGGCAAAGCAACACCCAAATACAAAGAAATGTACCGTATTGTGCTGGAAACCCAGGAAAAAGCGCTCAAAGACTCGGTTTTAGGCGCGCCGGTAAAACAAATTTACGACAATTGCGTGGCGAATTTCAAACAATACGGCCAAGAAGACTTTTTTACGCACGGATTGGGCCATGGCGTGGGAATCGAGATTCATGAAGAACCGTCGCTGTCTCCGGGAGGAACCGGCAACCTTGAGAACGGCATGACGTTTACCATTGAGCCGGGTCTGTATCGTACAGGTTGGGGCGGGATCAGGATCGAAGATCTGTGCGCGATGAACGGCGGCAAAATGATGCGTTTAAGCAGGTCGCCAAAGAATTTGATAGAAAATTTAACAGAGATTTAATTTTTCGACGGCGTATGGTATTCTTTAGAGCAGAAACATATAAGACCCGTTTCATTCGGATCGCATGCAAATTTCGGATTTCGCGGCGGAAATATCCACACGACAGACCCAGTGAAGGAAAACCACGCCAAAAGCGTTTTTAATCTTAATGATTGTTCTGACCATTACGATATTTGGAGCGGCGTTTTATATTATCGGATAGAATATAACCTCGGCAGATGAGAAGACGCGAAAAAACGTCTTCGTTACCGGTATATTCGCGAAGCTCAAATTAATGAGGAACGGAGGGAATTTTTCCCGACAGTTATAGCGGCTTGGCAAGGTTGGTAATTTTGAGTATTTTGATAATTTTCACGCCTTAAGCATTGCGAGCAACAAAAAGAATCGTTAAGTTCCGGTAATATCGAATTGACGTATCGGTATTTTTTTATACGATCATTGAAGTGCTATAATATTTTCATGTTCGAAGATATCCAACAAATCAGTTTGTTCGAAGAAAAACCGTTGACGGTAACGGAATTCATAAACCGAGCCAACACAAAGTTGCGCGCGATGGCGGCGCGGATCATCGGCGAAGTCGGCCGGGTGGACGAAAAAAACGGCCACCGCTATTTTTCAATAAAGGATGAAACCAACGGCAGCACGCTTAATTGCATTGTTTGGCGCTCCAAATACGAAATGTTCGGCCTGAATTTAAAAGAAGGCGACAAAATCATCGCGGCGGGCAGACCGGAAATTTACGCCGCCAGCGGAAAGTTGTCATTTATATGCGATTCGATCGAACTGGCCGGCGAAGGCGCGCTTAAAAAAGCTTACGACGCGCTAAAGAAAAAACTGGAAGCCGAAGGGCTGTTCGCGCCGGAACGCAAGCGCAAATTGCCGCAATATCCGCGGACTATCGGCATTATCACTTCGCGCCAGGGCGCGGTAATCAATGATTTTTTGACCAATATCGGTAAATTCGGATTCGTACTGGAAATGATCGATACTCGCGTCGAAGGCCAGCTGGCAGTGGGCGACATATTGGCGGCGATCAAAACTTTCAAGCACCGCAAGATTGATGTGCTGGTCGTGATCCGCGGCGGCGGTTCGCCCGAATCTCTGCAAGCATTCAACAATGAGATGATCGTGCGCGAGATCGCGGCATTTCCGGTGCCGGTGATCGCGGGCATCGGGCACGACAAGGATATACCGCTGGTACAGATGGCGGCCGACGTATCGGTTTCGACGCCGTCGATCGCGGCAATGCAGTTAAACGCCTCGTGGCAGAAGATCCTGCAATTTATCGCCCAGCAGGAAATCGGCATCATCGGGCGCTACAGAAACGAACTGGCGCAAAAACGGACGGCATTGGCCCGCCACACGGGAATCCTGGCCAATTTCAGATATATCCTTAAAAATATCCTGACGGGACTGGATGACAAGGCAAAAACAATGCTGGCCGTCCTGGAACAGGCATTGGAGGCCGCGTCAAAGCAGATAGATTATCTGCAAAATTTGATGGCGTCGCACGACCCGGAACGGCCGCTGAAGCTGGGATACTGTATCGCTACCATCAATGGAAAAGTAATTAAAAAGACCGTTCAGGTTTCCGTGGGCGACCAGGTTGATATGAAGATCGCCGACGGAAAACTGACATCGGAAATTAAAAAAATCCAAAAAAATTAATTAAATATATGGCAACAAAAAAAGAGGAACCGTCTCTTAACGAAAATTTGAAGCAACTGAGCGAAATATCCGAATGGTTTTCGGAACAGAAGGAATTGGATATCGAAAAAGGGCTGGAAAAGGTTAAGTTGGCCGCCGAATTGATCAAATCCAGCAAAGAAAAGCTGAATAAACTGGAGAATGAATTCAAAGAGATCGAAAAGGAATTCTCGCAGGAAGACGAAAACATCTCTAATTTCTAGGAAAAGCCGGCATGTCCGGCTTTTTTAATTCAGATTTCAATTTTCCGGTTTATGCTGGATTATGGCTAATCAAATTGATATTTTTTATCCGGAGGCAAAGCCTCGAAGCATCGCACTCAATAAAAAAACCAGAGGAAATTGTCGGTATCTGAAGCGATGCCGCGATTACTTTCCGCGCCGAAAAACATAGTGCCGATCCGCTAAAAAACGAATGGCTATGCTGCCGGCCGCGAGACGAATACCGGAGATATTCAGAAGAGGAATATGGCTCGCGAAACATGAAAATCAGTATGGGTCATATTTCGAAAGGAAAGCTGATGATTATTTCCCCGCCAAAATCCCTCGGGGATGAATGGCGGGGAATCAAACTACCGCGCCGCTTTGGGCGCGCGGTAGTTTATTTACCCGCCAAAATACCGCGGAGCTTTACCCCGGGGTATTTTATTAAGCGCGTTATCACGAGTTGAAAACGAGCGGAAAGATTTCGGATGACCCGCAAAAAATATCCGCGGCGGCAAGCAAGGGCAGGATAGAAACTCTTTTTTGCGATCGCGACACAAAAATTCGGGAAAAGATCGATCCGTTAACCGAATCGATATCCATTCTTTCCCATAACGCTCCGCGGCCACGCGCGCCACGACGCGGACGATACAACCAGAGAAACACAAAAATACTTCGGACAGTATTTTCCAATCAAGAAAGGACCCTCAAATTGTAACCGGGGCGCGGCTTAGAAAAATCGTGGGAAATTGGAGCTTTGAGGTTTTAAAGCTGTTAAACAATTCGACTTTTTTGGTCTGCATTTTTTCGGCAAATTCATTGTCGCTTTGGGCGTATGCGATTTTATCCAGCATCGGAAAAGTGATTCCTGGTTTTAAATATTTCTCCGCGCCGGGCAATGATTTTAATCTTTCATACGGCATTTGGTAAGTATCGTATTTTTTCTTTTCTTTGCCTTTTTTGTCGATGGTGATTGTGGCGTATCCGCAAGGCCGATGGTAATTCAAATACGGGTTAAAAAATTCCTTGTAAAAATCATTGATTGTCGGAGCATATTCTTTGCCGATGAACCGGTAGCCGATATTCTTTCTGATGGAGCAGTTATTTTTTCCTTCGGCAAGCGCGTTGTCATTATGCTGCCGCGCCCGCGATTTTGTTTGTTTGATCATCATTTTATTCAACATTTGAGCCACCTGCTTATTGATATATTCCGAACCGTTGTCGGAATGGAAATTGATGATCATGAATGGAAATTGTTCCAGCAAATCGGCAAGCAGCGGCAAAAGGTAAAGCTCCGAGATTTTTTCCACGCAACCGATGATTTCCCATTGGGTTACCTCGTCAACGATGTTTATATGGTAGACGCCCTTTTCCTTGTCCAAATCGCCTTGATGAACGGTATCCACTCTTAAAAAGCCGGGAATCCCAAGGTTGTCGGGTTTCATTCTTTGGCCGATTAAAACCTTGGTTGGGTTGGTTTTTCTCACTGTCAAACTGTGCGAAACGTACTGCCGGGTACCGCGCAAATTATACAAATGCGACACGGAAATATCTTTGATATTTTCGTATTCTTTCTTATGGAATATTTCGTATTCCCGGATTAATATTCGCTTGGTCGCCGGGCCGGACAAGCGGTTGTGCGAGTTGTCGGTTTTTATCAGTAGCGCGATATCGGCGGGATTGTATTTTCTGGCAAAGCGATTTCTCTTTCCGCTTTCAAAATTTATCACCCCGAATTTTCTTTTCTTGCGGATCAGTTTTTTTATCTGCATCTTGGACAATCCGGTCATTTCTTTGATGTAATTTTTGATGATGGTTTTTTCTTTTTTGCGGCATTTGAAATAGCCGAATTTATCCAAAGTTTTAGCGATCCATGAATTGCGTTCCTGTTTGTCTGTGGCGGCAAACTTAGCGCTTTCCTTGTTCAGTTTTAAAAATTCTTTTATCTGTTCTATTGTAACGACATTGTCGTCATTCATATTGATTGTCATCGCTCCATTCTGGGGATTTTTCTTGGAAGTTCAAGGGCGGTCGTGCGGTTTGCCCGCTATGCCGATTTGAGGGTCCTTTTGCGCTGGAATCGGTTTTCATTTGAGGGTCTTCTTGCATTGTACAATACTCGGACTTGACAAAAAACAAATCAGATATTAGAATTAAAACAGGAGCTTTAAAACCGAATACGATTGCGGTTCCATAAATTTTTAGGAGGTATATTATATAGAGTTGAATGAAGAAAACAAGAAAAGTTTTAGGCAAAGACATCCGGAAGTTTGTTTTGTTTTGCTTATAGTTGCGGTATTTTTTTTGTGCTTGATTCTATCGCTTAGATAGACCAGCGCGCCGCGACTATTTTTTTATCTGATAGAAGCGCCGGGGGCAATTGTGTCGCTAACGTTTAACGGGCAATGAGTCGTACCATTGGAAGCAACCAGCATCATTCCCTGGCTTACACCTTCGCCAAGCTTGCGTTCGGCAAGGTTGGCGATAAAAACATATTTTTTACCGATAAGATCGGCCGCGACCACAAATTTGCGGATACCGGCAAAAATTGTACGAATACCCACTTCGGGGCCGAAATCGATCTTCATTTCAATCAACTTATTGCTCCATTCGGGTTCGCTCGCCGCCAGAACTTTGCCGACGCGCAAATCCAATTTTTCAAAATCGGGGAATTCAATTGTTGGTTTAATATTCATAAGAATTATCGGACCCGTTGCGGGAATATTCACGCGGCAGGTCTGTTTTATTAATCTGGCAGATCCGCAGGAATACCGCGCCGCCTTGGGGCGCGCGGTAGTTTATTTACCCGCCAGAAGACCGCAGGGCTTTGCCCCAGGGATGAAGGGCGGGGAATCAAACTACCGGGGCGCCTTGGGGCGCGCGGTAGTTTATTATTTTTATCGTATTGAAAAATGTTAGCACAAAAACGCGAAAAAAGAAGCCGGGCAAAGCCGGACGTGGACTAAAATGGTTTGTTGGTGTAGATTAAAGTTGTTGTGAAACCGCCGGCAAAAATCGGCGTTCGTGTTAAATTTTGCCGCACCGCCAAAAAATTACGGCGGACCAAACAAATGAAATACTTTTCATCCGGTACGATTAAAAACAAGCGGTTAAATTATTTTGCGGTTTTTATCTTAATGTTGGCCAGTTTTTGCGTTGGGATTTGGTCGGGGAAAACAACCTGTCCGCCGATGCCGGCTGAAGGCGCGGACCTGACACTGTTCTGGAAAACTTGGGACGCGCTGGAAAATAAATTCGTGGATCAGGGCAAAATCGTGCCTCAAACAATGGTCTATGGAGCAATAAAAGGCATGGTGGCGTCATTAGACGATCCTTACACATCGTTTTTCGACCCGGAAGATTCGAAGCAATTCCTCGAAGATACCAACGGGACATTTGAGGGCGTCGGAATGGAAATCGGCATCAAAAAGGAACAATTGCAGGTAATCGCGCCAATCGAGAATTCCCCGGCGCAGAAAGCGGGAATAAAAGCGGGAGACATTATCGTGCGCATCGGCGACAAACCGGCGGCCGACATGACCACCGACGAGGCAGTCGACCTGATCCGCGGAACCAAGGGTTCAGAAGTAACCCTGTCGATATATCGCGAAGAATGGCAGGAAACGCGCGATATCAAGCTGACGCGCGACGTAATCAAAGTACCGTCACTAAAATTACAGATACGGGACGACGGCGTGGCGTATATTCAGCTTTATCAATTTACGGAAAAGGCCGGCGATGATTTTCGCGCGGCGGCCGTGGATATCATCAATAGCAAATCCACGAAAATAGTTTTGGACGTACGCAATAACCCGGGCGGCTACCTTCATATCGCCCAGGAAATCGCCGGATGGTTCCTGGACAAGGGGCAAGTGGTAACGCACGAGACTTCCGGCGATGGACGGGATAAAGAAGATTACCTGTCGGAAGGGCCGTCTCTGCTGGCAAAATATCCGGTAGTGGTATTGATTAACGGCGGATCGGCGTCGGCGGCGGAAATTTTGGCGGGGGCGCTGCGCGATAACCGGGGAGTAAAGCTGGTTGGAGCCAAGTCTTTTGGCAAAGGATCAGTACAGCAACTGGTGCAATTTGCCGACGGATCATCGCTAAAAGTGACCATCGCTAAATGGCTTACGCCAAAAGGCGACCAGATCAGCGAGGTAGGATTGACTCCCGACGAAGAAGTAAAAATCACTCCCGATGACGAAAAGGCGAATAAGGATCCCCAGCTGGATAAGGCTATTGAAATCGTGAAGGAATTGAAGTAATATATTATTATATGCTACATTGGAAATCGAAAATCATTAACGACCAAATATGAAGGTAATTCTACTCCAAGATATAGAAAACGTGGGAAAGAAATATGAAGTCAAAACTGTCGCTGACGGCTACGCAAAAAACTTACTTTTCCCGAAGAAGATGGCACAAATCGCCACCGAAAACGCCTTGAAATGGGCGGAAACCCAACGCGAGATCCGCGCCAAAGCGGTGGAAAAAGAACTTCAGGAAATACAAGCCAAGGCATCGAGCCTGGATGGCCAAGAGATTGCGATGAAAGTAAAAGTGGGCGACCAAAACCAGCTTTTTGAATCGATTGGCGCACAAAAGATCGCTGATCGGCTCAAGGAAGCCGGTTTCGTCATTGATAAGAAGCAGATCAACTTAAAGGAACCGATAAAAGATCTGGGAGAATATCAAGTAAAAATCGAATTCTCTCACGGCCTTGAAGCCGAAATAAAGTTAATTGTTGCCGCGGAAACTGAAGAAGAATAGATTTTCGCGCCCCGCCAAAAGCGGGGCCTTCTCTTTTAAGAAACTTATTTCTTTGTGCAACATCCAGTATTAACCAGGCCGCACCACGATACCCCTGAATCATAAATTAAGATTTAGATCCGGGGCATTATGGCCGCAAGATCATGACAAAGTATATTTTCGTTGCCGGAGGGGTAATGTCTTCTATCGGCAAAGGGATCACAACCGCGTCGATTGGTAAGATTTTACAAGGCAAGGGGTTTGCGGTTACTTCAGTAAAGTTTGATCCGTACATCAATGTCGACGCGGGCACCATGAACCCGATCGAACACGGCGAAGTATTCGTAACCAACGACGGCACCGAATGCGATCAGGACGTGGGCAATTACGAGCGATTTCTCGACCGCGATTTGAGCGCGGTAAATTACGCAACTACCGGCAAAATTTACCAGACGGTAATTGCGCGCGAACGCAATCTTGAGTATGGCGGCAAATGCGTGGAAGTGGTGCCCGACATTCCCAATGAAGTTATCCGGCGCATAAACGCGGCGGCAAAGGAGGCAAAAGCGGATTTTGTGGTCATCGAGATTGGCGGCACCGTGGGCGAATATCAAAATATGCTTTTTTTGGAGGCGGCGCGGATGCTTAAATTACAATACCCCAAAAATGTTCTTTTCGTTCTCGTGGGCTACCTGCCGATCCCGGAAATGGTAGGCGAAATGAAAACCAAGCCAATCCAAAGCGCGGCCAAACAACTTAATTCGGCGGGAATTCAACCAGATTTTATCATTGGCCGGGCGACCCAACCGCTAGACGAACCTCGCAAAAGAAAAATATCGATTTTTTGCAATGTCGCGCCCGAAGACGTGATCTCGGCGCCCGACGCGGCGTCGATTTATGAAGTACCGTTGAATTTCGCGAATGAAAAATTGGGCGAACGCATCATGGCCAAATTCCGGTTAAAGCCCAAGAAGCGCGATCCGGGTAACTGGAAGAAATTCGTCGACGTAATCCGAACCGCGGATAAACCGGTAAAAATCGGCATTGTAGGCAAATATTTCGAATCGGGCAAGTTCACCCTGACGGATTCGTATATTTCGGTAATCGAATCAGTAAAGCATGCAGCGTGGTTTTTTAACCGCAAGCCCGAAATCAGCTGGCTATCTTCCGAAGAATACGAGAAAGACCCTAAGAGTTTGAAGGAAATTGACCAATATGACGGAATTATCATTCCAGGCGGTTTTGGCAGCCGCGGCATTGAAGGCAAAATTTTGGCGATCCAATATTGCCGCGAAAATAATATTCCGTTCCTTGGCTTGTGCCTGGGAATGCAGCTGGCCACGATTGAATTCGCGCGAAACGTTTGCGGATTGAAAGAAGCGACTTCCACCGAATTCGATTCCAGAACAAAGCAACCGGTAATCGATATTATGCCTGAACAGCGAAATCTCGTAAAAAACAAAAAAATGGGCGCCACGATGCGATTGGGAGCCTACGATTGCGAACTAAAGCCCGGAACGAGGGCTTATGAAGCATACGGCGAGCAGAAGATGATTTCGGAACGCCACCGCCATCGATATGAGTTTAATAACGATTACCGCCAAATAATCGAAGAAAAGGGACTGGTGATCGCCGGCATCAATCCGCAAAAAAACTTAGCCGAGATTGTTGAGTTGCCGGGCCATGCGTTTTTCATGGCAAGCCAATTCCATCCGGAATTCAAGTCGCGGCCAATGAAGCCCCATCCGCTATTTCGCGAGTTAGTGAAAGCCGCCATCGAGCACGCCAGCAAATAGACCGAAATAGACCGACACATAAAAAAACACCTCGTTTGCGCGAGGTGTTTTAAGTTTGATTCTACTTGGAAGATTTCGCGGCGACCGGAGTAACATCGGCAACTTTCGCGAGCCGCTGGGTGCCATTAAAGCACTTCTTACGGGTTTCGCGGTAAGATACCACGCCTTCAGCGATAGAATACAGAGTATTGTCGGAACCGACTTTCACGTTCTTGCCGGCCAAGATTGAGGTGCCGCGCTGGCGCACGATGATGCTGCCGATCTTAACAGGCTGGCCCGCGTAAATTTTTACGCCCAAGTATTTCGGGCGAGGATCGCGGCCCAAATGGGTACCGCCGGTATTTTTAGTCTTTGCCATGATTTTGTATCAGAATTTTGCATTTTAAAAGGTTGTTCCTCCGTAAAAAGCATAGCTTCGAGGGAGGCGCAGCCTTAACAAACTGCATTTTGAATTCGCTATTAGGATTAGTTTCTCATTTCGCGCAACAGTTAAATAATAGCGCAAATCTTGCCTTTTGTCAAAAAAAAAGAGGGGCGGAATACCTCGTATTAAACATTTTGCCCCAAAGAAGAATGAGGGGGCTCGTTCTTCCCTTATTTCCAACGAATTCATCTCTTTATTATGCACATTTTCGAGATTTTGTCAAGTTTTACTAACCGCGCTATGATAGGTTTATATGAAAATCGCAATCATCGGGGCCGGGGTCTGCGGGCTCTATCTGGCAAAAAATTTGGCGCAAGGAGGAAATGAGGTTTTTGTTTTTGAAAAGAAAAAAATCATCGGCAAGGCGTGTTGTTCGGGACTTTTTTCGGAAAGGATTTTTGAGCATATCCCCGAGGCAAAAACGCTTTCCACCAATAAAATCCGGCGAGCGATAATTAATTTTCCGAAGCGGCGAATCGAATTGAAATTCAGGCAGCCTTTTTATATCATCGAGCATGCCCAGTTGGATCTTTTGACGGCAGCGTTGGCGACGCAGGCAGGCGCCCGGATACGATTGGGCGAAAAGGTTGATGCGGCAAGATTGGAAGAGATCGGCAAAAATTACGACCGGGTGATTGGCGCCGACGGCGCCCTGTCGGCGGCGAGAAAATTTTTGGGTTTGCCGGACCCGCAATTTTGGCTGGGAATACAATATTTTGAGAAAAAACGCGACCAGGCGGATTTTGTTGAAACTTGGGCCACCAAAAGCGGTTTTTTGTGGCGGATTCCGCGGGGGGGCGAGGTAGAGTGGGGAATAATGGAAAAACCCGCGATCGCCCGAAAACTTTTCGATGAATTTATGGCACAAAAACAGTTAAAACCGGACAGATTGGTCAGCGCGATCATCCCGCAAGGCTTTATTTTACCCAAAAACGAGAAGATAACGCTTTGCGGCGACGCCAGCGGCATTACCAAGCCCTGGTCGGGAGGAGGGGTAGTGTGGAATCTGAAGCAAGCCGATATTCTATTGAAAAATTTCCCAGATTTTCTAGAATACAAACGAGAAGCCGAAAGCTTCTTTAATTTTAGGATTGTTACGGGCAAATTGGCCAAAAGCGCCGCGTACACCGCGGGGTTCAATTTTGGAGGGCTAATTCCTTCGAAAGTCAACCTGGACGGTGATTTCCTTTTTTTGAAAAAATGAGCACGCAAAATCAGACCGCAAACCCGCCCCGCCACGTGGGGTTGATCAGCGACGGCAACCGGAGATGGGCAAAGGAACACAATTTGCCCAAATTCGTAGGCCACCGAAAAGGGTTTGAAGCGGTAAAAAAAATCGCCGATGCCGCCCAAAGAAAAGGAATCGAAATATTCACTTTTTGGTGTTTTTCGACCGAGAATTGGGGCCGGCCGGCCGATGAGATCGCTTATCTGATGGACCTATTCGAGGAATCGCTGGGAGAATTCGGCAAGATGACCGAAAACAACGCGCGCATTCGCATCGTGGGGCAAAGATGGCGTTTCCGGCCTTCGATACAGAAAAAAATGGAGGATGTCGAAAAAATAACCGCGGCCAACACGGGAATGATCATCAACATGGCAATGAGTTATGGCGGCCGCGACGAGATAACCCAAGGGATTAAAAAAATCATCGAAAAAGGGATCAAACCCGAAAACATCACCGAAAAAGTCATCTCGGAAAGTTTGTGCTTACCCGATATCGATCTGATAATCCGAACGGGCGGCGAACAACGGCTGTCGGGTTTTTTGACTTGGCAATCGGTTTACGCCGAGCTTTTTTTCGTAAAAAAATATTTGCCGGACTTTACTCCGGAAGATTTTGAAGAAATATTGGAAGAATATTCGTTACGGCAGCGCCGATTTGGTAAATGATAAGTATTTTTCACATAATCAAATGAATTTAACGATAATTAAGATCGGCGGATCGGTGATCACCGATAAAAAAAGCGGCAAGCCAAAGATCAATTCGAAAAACTTAAAAACAATCGCCCGCCAACTGGAAAACTTTAAAGAGCCGTATGTTTTAATACACGGAGCCGGTTCCTATGGGCATCCGATCGCGCAGCGGACAGGAATCAACAAAGGAATTATTACCGGCAAACAACTGATCGCGTTTGCCGAAACCCAGCGTTTACAAAATGTACTGGATGCGATTGTCTGCGAGGAGTTGATAAAAAGGGGAATCCCGGCGTTTCCGGCCCAAGCGTCGGCACACGCGGTGATGGAAAGAGGAAGGTTAATCAAAATGAATACCGACGCGATCGCGGGTATGGTAGCGATAGGCGTGGTCCCGGTATGTTACGGGGTGCCGGCTTATGACCGGGAAATGAAATGTTCAATTCTTTCCGGCGATCAAATCGCGCCCTATCTGGCTAAAAAGCTGGGAGCCCGGCATATCATTGAAGCCGGCGATGTGGAAGGGTTGTTTACGACCAATCCCAAATGCGACAAAACTGCCAAGCTGATCCCGAACGTTACCGCCGCCAATTATAAAGAGGTAATGACGCATTTGAATGGCAGTTTGGCATTGGACGTGACCGGAGGCATGAAGCAAAAATACGTGGAATTGCTGGCAGCCGCCGAAAGCGGCATCACCGCGCAGATTGTGCATTTTAAATCGTTGAAAGCGGCACTGGCGGGAGAACCGATCGGTACCGTAATCAATTTAAAGAAATGAAAATCGCAAAAAAAATCGACAGGAAGGAATTTAAAAACGGTAATTTTTGCACCGCCTACGAATATCCGATCAATGATGCCGCGATCGATGGCGCGGTGATCGAACTTACCGGCCGTTATCCGGAGGAAGGATTGGCGCAAAATTTGATCAGCAAAGAAATGGCTTATGTTGTCGACGGCGGCGGCAAAGTTATTGTTGAGGGAGTCGAATACCCGGTAAACGAAGGCGATATTGTGCTGATTGAACCCGGAGAAAAATTTTATTGGGAAGGGGATATGGAGCTGTTCATGCCCTGTACTCCGGCTTGGTCGCCGGAACAACATAAAATAAACTACCCCGAAGCATAGCGCTCAATGAAGCTAGGCTTGATTTCGCCTTTGCTCACTATAATTGGCCAAATCTTATCTATTTGATAATATCAGCGTGGATAAGCGTGTTAAGGCGTGAAAAAATTACTTAAACAATATTTCGGATACGATAATTTCCGGCCATTGCAGGAAGAGATCGTAAATCATGTCGTTGCCGGAAACGACTGTTTTGTTTTAATGCCCACGGGCGGGGGCAAATCGCTTTGCTACCAGTTGCCGGCGCTCAAATTCAAAGGAATGACCCTGGTAATCTCGCCGCTGATCGCGCTAATGAAAGACCAGGTAGATGCGCTGCGAACTTGCGGCATCAACGCGGAATTCATAAATTCAAGTTTAAACCCCGGGCAAATTGAAGAAATTTTGACGCAGATAAAAGACGGCAAGGTTAAAATTTTGTATGTGGCGCCGGAAAGGTTTGCCTTAGGCGGGTTTCGGGATTTTTTAAAAACCATTCCAATAAGCCTGATCGCCGTGGATGAAGCGCATTGCATTTCCGAGTGGGGGCACGATTTCCGGCCGGATTACCGGCATTTAAGCCTGTTGAAAACGCTTTTTCCGTCAGTACCTCTGATCGCTCTAACCGCAACCGCCACCGAAAAGATACGAATGGATATTGCCAGCCAGCTAGGTTTGGAAAAGGCACGGGTTTTTGTTTCGAGCTTTGACCGGCCCAATTTGCGGTTAGGGGTGGTCGAGAAAAAGCAAGCATTCCCCAAACTGCTGAACATTTTGCAAAAATATCGCAACGAACCGGTGATAATTTACTGTTTTTCGCGCAAAGATACCGAAACAATCGCGCGCGACCTGCGAAAACACAATTTCAAAGCCCGGGCGTACCACGCGGGTTTAACCGCCCGCGAGCGCAGCGCCGCGCAGGACCTTTTCATCAAAGACGAGATAAACATTATTGTCGCGACGATCGCTTTCGGGATGGGTATCGATAAGCCGGATGTGCGGCTGGTGGTGCATTACACTTATCCCAAAACCCTGGAAGGGTATTACCAGGAAATCGGCCGGGCGGGCCGCGACGGACTGGCAAGCGAGTGCGTTTTGTTTTATACCTACGCCGATACGCGGAAGCACGAATTTTTCATCAACCAAATAGAGGATTGCGAAATTCGGGAAAAATCGCGGGAAAAATTGCGCGAGGTAATGGCTTACGCCGAGCTGAAATTTTGCCGCAAGAAATATTTGTTGCGCTATTTCGGTGAAGAACTGAATACGGATAATTGCGGCAGCTGCGATATTTGCCTGAGTAAAACCGGAGGTATAAGTTCAGCCGCGCCCGCCGCTAAAACCAGCGAGGAGGCGCTGGCCGGATTTGACGCCACAATCATTTCCAAAAAGATCCTTTCGGCAGTGGTCAGGCTGCAGAACCGTTTCGGAAAACAATACGTAATCGATGTTTTAACGGGAAAAAAATTGGCCAAGATCGAGGAAAATCATCATGACAAACTTTCGGTTTACGGAATCGTTACCGACTTTTCCGAGGACCAATTAAAACAGATTATTGACCAACTGATCAATTCGGGGCATCTTCAAAGAAGCGGCGGTAAATATCCGGTCCTATCCATTACCAAGAAAGGCGTGGTTTTTCTACTGGGAAGCAGCCTGCTGAAACTGCCGAAATCGGAAGCCGAGCGATCCGCCGGCGAACCCGCAAAAGATACCGGTTTTGATTACGATAAAGATTTGTTTGAAAAACTTAAAGTTTTACGCAAAAAAATTGCCGATGAAAAAGGCGTACCGCCATTCGTGATCTTCGGCAATATCACATTGCGAGAAATGGCCCATTCTTTTCCGGATAGCGAGGCTGATCTTCTGCGACTCACCGGCGTGGGATCGGTGAAACTGAAGCGTTTCGGAAAAGCGTTCCTGGCCGAGATAAAAAAATTCAAAAAATCCCGCGAGGGCGAGTAAAGAAAACTTTTACAATTAACGCAAAAAAAATATGTGTTTCAGACATCCGGGGAAACCGACGAAAACCAAAAAAACAATCTATCTATTTTTGTCCACGATATTAGGGTTGCTTTTGAGCGTTATCGCGTATGGGCTCGTTGAGATAGATTATTTGAATCGAGCCGCGGCAAACGGCAAGATTGTTCAATTCCACAACGGCGGCGCGCTGTTACCGGCAATCCAAATCGGTGTCTTGGCCGCGGGCGCGATCGGAGGATTTTTAATTGGCCGCATTTGGTGGCAAATGCTGTACGTGGACCGGGTCCGGGAAAAAAGAAACAAGAAATCATCATCGCCGGGCAATATCGATTAATCCGGTTTTAATGGGTAAATATTAGAATTAAAGGCAGTCTTTAATTTATTTACCCGCCAGAATACCCCGGGGTTCTGCCCCGGGGATGGATGGCGGGGAATCAAACTTTTCCGATCGCGCTGCATTAGCGTCGCGGAGGAATACCTCGAGGCTCTGCCTCGGGGTAGTTTATATTTTCCCAACATATTCCACCTCCCGGAATACGAACTCACGGGCGATGATTTTGATAAAGCGAATAACGCTAACGCGGCATCAAGGAAAAAATACCGCCGAAAGATTAATTTTCCAATGAGGGTGGAATACAATAAAAAAACACGAAGTTATTGCGCCCAGCTTGGCAAAGAAAGCTTTAATCTCGATCCCGCCGTCATGAAGAGAGCGGATTATAAAAGCCATCGGATTACTGGCGGAAAATTCGTTTATAGGGAAAAATTACGGGACGGGTTGCGGAGAAAACGCGAAATCCGGATACACCCTTATTGAATTATTTATGATGAAATCGATAAAAACCGCCGGATCATCATTATTCTTAAGGCCAACCGCCGCCAAAGCATTTGCTAAACGGTCAAAAAGGAGGCAAAAGCCTCCTTTTTGACGAATTTTTTTTGGCGGAAATGTCATTTTAATATCCACTCCCGCTGATTTTTTCCGTTGCATCCCCTGTTTAATACCTCGGAGTCCATCGGTTCGAGTATGAACCGCCGGCAGTCAGCCCCCGGAACGGCTTATTGGGTTCGACAATCGGATACTTTGGTGATTATGAATTTTTCCCACGGACCAATTTCGTCGCGGTTGGCGATCAGCGTTTGCGCGCCGTTGTTTTCGGCGGTGACGTAGCGATTATTTATTGAGGCCTTGATAACAACGTAATTGGTGTTGAAAATCGGGGAAATAACAAATTTCTCCCATGGGCCGGCGGCATCGCGGTTGGCAATCAACGGGTTGGCGCCGCCGTTCTCCGCGGTCACGTATTTGCCGTTAAACCCGGCTTTTATGTTGATGCTGCCATCGGCCGCCGGTAGAATATAAAACAATTCCCACGGACCGGCGATGTCGCGGTTGGCAATCAACGGGTTGGCGCCGCCGTTTTCCGCGGTCACGTATTTGCCGTTTGTGAGAGCTTTAATATTAACCGCGACACATTTATCCGGGGCGTTCGTGATGTAGCTTACCGGCTTCTTACAAGTGACTTGAAAGTTTTGGCTTTCTCCAGTCGAATAGGTTTTGGCGCCGTCAGGATAAACTTTCAGCAAACCATTACAGCATTCACCCTCCAAATAACCGAACAATTCTCCTTCCTTTTTGCAGCTCGCAACAACCGGTTTTCGGCAAATAAAGCCTTCCGTAACGGCTTGCGTGCCGTTCGTATAGGTTGTCGTTATCGGCTGCGCGGTCAGTCCGGAACAACAAGTTTTTGCCGGTCCGGCAGTCATTCCAATTTCGCCTTCTCCTTCGCCATAGCAAGCCTTTTTGCCGCAATCCGTGGAACAATTTGTGGCGGTTTCGCCGGTTTCGCTTTCGCAGACGCCGTTACCGCATTTGGATGCCGATCCGGCGCAACAGCACGCTTCCAAGACTCCCTCTTCATTGGCGACGCAATAATTGCCACCCAGCGCATAGCCTTTTGCAACGCATTCCTTGCTGCAAGCCGCGTCAAGCGCCGCCTGGCAAGCCGATTGGGTGTTATAGGTCTTCAGCCCCAAATACATATAAGCGCCGCAGAATTGTTTTTGCTGGCAAATTTTGCTCGTGTCGTCGCTCCACCAAAGAGTTTTGCAGGTTGTGCCATTTTGACAGTCCTTCGGACAGTTGATCGCGGTTTCGCCGGTTTCGCAGGTGCCATTGCCGCAATTCGCCGGTTTTCGGCACGTCCAACTGTCGGCGCTACAATTCTCACATCCCGGATCGGCGATTAATTCCGGACAACATTTTTTAAATCCACTCGAGTTGATTTTTTCGCCTTCCTTGGCACAGGAAGTTGAGTTACCGCAATCCGTGGAACAATTTGTGGCGGTTTCGCCGGTTTCGCAAGTGCTGTTGCCGCAGACAGGGGCTGGTTTATTGATACAACCTTCTTCGCGCGACGCCCAGTATTTGCCGGAGGAACATTCACATATATTACCTTTATTGCATACGCTGGCGCAAGCCAAGTGGTTGGATCGATTAATAAGCCTTTCTTCTTTGGTGAGCGGCGTTCCGCAACCAGGGATGCATTCGCTGTATTTCCAAGCACCGCCGGTCGCCAAACATTTAGCCTTGCCGTTGTCGCTTGTTGATTTGCCGCAATCCGCGGCGCAATTGCAAGCATTTTCCCCGATAGTTGAATTGCATTTGCCATCCCCGCAATTTATGCACTTATAAAAGCTGTAACCGTTATCCCATAATTTTTGAGTTTGAACGCAAACTCCATCTCTTTCTTCTTCTCTGCCGTTAAATAAATACGAAATAAGATTGCCGCAACAACGCCCTGCTTGAGGACTGTATATTTCACCTTCTTTGGCGCAATTTGTGATTGGCTGGCCGCAATCCGCCACGCAAGTAGCCGCGGTTTCGCCGAAGCGGCAAAAACCGTTGCCGCAGGTTTCCAGAGGTTTAAGCTGGGCGATAAGCGCGATGATCTGCTGAATCTGCTGTTTGAGAGTTTCAACCATCTGTTGCAGCTGCGCGATGGTGGGATCGGTTAGCGCACCGTCGGTTTGCGCTTGCGCAGTATTTATATTCGCCGTAAAGATGCCGCCGCCCGCGATGATTGCCGCCAACCCGGCGACCAGGATTTTGCTTTTGAGATTCATATTGTTTTGTTTTTTAATTTGTTATTTTTTAGGATTACATTCAATCACGATCAACGACCTTTATGGCGCGGCCTGAATTTTAGGATCGTAAAAATTAATTACAGGCCGAGATCCGAAGTTTACCTTGAGATATGGCGCTGGTTTTAATATACTACGCTCTTCATTTCTTTTTCGTACGCGCCGTCATGGCCAACTTTCGCGCCAATGATGGCGACAATCGCGTCTTCATTTACGGTAAAACGGGCGTATGGTTTGCTTCCTTGCTCGGTTTCATCTCCGGCAAAGCATTGTCGGCCGATCCAACCGTCCAAAAGGTATTCGTTTTGCGCCAAGGTGATCGTTCTGCCCGCCAGATTGTCATATTTGACACCGCCAAATACTGCCGGCCACCGGGTATAATCTCCGATAAAGATCGTTTCATCGCCGATTTTCATATAATCATCGCCAAAAACCACGGTTTGCCCGGGTAATCCCTTGATAACACCCAACGATAATCCGGGTCCCATTGCCATGCAATAATTGTCATTTTTTACGCCGTTGTAATAAACGACGTCGTTTTTTTGCGGCGAGGCGGTTTTAACTGAAACAATATCGCCCACAGTGAATCCGTTACCCGAAACTTTGATTAATAATTTACCGTCAACGACATTGCAGTCGCGCAGGCATTTTTCTCCGGTACTGCACTTGCTGTCGCCGCATTTGGCGCTTCGGCAGGTGTAATTGGTTTGGGCCGGACATTCGCGGCCAACTTGGCAGGCCCGTTGTCCGTTGCTCATTGTTTTTTCCAATCCGGAACAGCATTGCTTGGAATCATCAACAAAAACCTCTCCTTCTTTGGCGCAATTTGCGATTGGCTGGCCGCAATCCGCGGGACAGCTGGCCGCGGTTTCTACAGTTTCGCAGGTGCCGTTGCCGCAATCCGCCGGTTTTCTGCATGTCCAACTGTCGGAGTCGCAATTCTCACATCCCGGATCGGCGATTAATCCCGGACAACAGTCCATCCCGTCGTGGGGAACGCTTTTGCCTTCTTCGACGCATCCGATATTTGAATAACGGATAATTTTGGGGGAGTGGAAAAAAACCGCAATTCCAATTGCTCCGCCCGCGATGATTACCGCCAACCCGGCGGCCAGGATTTTGCTTTTGAGGTTCATATTTTGGATAATTAGACTTGCCAGTTAAAGATTTTCTACTGCATTTCCATATTCCGGCGGCGAAAAATTCGTCGGTTGGCGACAGACTTTTCGCCAAGCATGCCAATTCCTTCCCCATTTTTCTCGCGTAAAACCTGAAAATTTCGTTTTGAAAATAGTTTTTCTACACCCTCATAATACCATAAATTGCCGCAATAATCACAAATAAATATCCGCTCCCGCCGCCATCATCCGCGATTCTTTAATCCGAAATTTATTGCTTGCATTATTTTATTTATTACCCGCCGGAATACCGCGGAGTTCTGCCTCGGGGTAGTTTATATTTTCGCAATTCTCGCAGGTGCAAACAAGTTTTTTCCCGCGAAGTCGCGAAGGTCTAACCCTCCCGCGCCTTCCCGCGAAGGGCCCGCGGAGGTCTAACCTTCGCATTATCGAAAATCGCTAAAATTCTTTTCAAGTATGACATTTCTAAAAAAATTCAAGGTATGACATTTCTATTATCATTTAACAACCAAATGCGGAGAGTAGCTAAAACAGGATAATTGTGTTATACTTGAATACTAGTTTAATTTCATATAACGCTCGGAAAAAAGTTTTGCCCGGGTTGTTTTATCATAATAATATGGCGATGAATAATTTCGATAAAAACTGGAGAAACGCAAAAAACTCTATTTTCCGGATGGAAGGACGGCCGGAATACAAAATTCCCGGCGAAGAAGGGCTTATCGCGAAGTGGAAAAAAGGGGAACTTGATATTTCCGGAAACGCGAACTGGCAAAAATGGATCGCCTCGCTTAAAAAGGCGGCGGCCAAAGGAATCGCGGTCAAGCGCGTAAGAGTGGCGCCCAAAACCATCAACAGCTATATCCGCTTCGAGATTGATTTATGGCAAAAATATTCGACCAAATGCGGTGAACAATTTTTCTTTATTGACGCCGCCGATTACAAGGCGATAGCCAATGGGTGCGGATTCGATCCAAAAGATTTTTGGCTGTTCGACGATACGAGTTTGCTGATGATGAATTACACCCCCGCCGGACAATTCTCGGGAGACATACAAATCACCGACACGGGCATGATCAGCCGGTATCGAGAATTGAAGGAAAAACTTCTGAAAGCATCGCAACCGATGAATGATTTCGTAAAAAAAATATCTTAATCTTTGGCGGCGCGGGCCATTAAAATGACGCGTCTTAACGCGTCAAGATGGTTAAATGTCGGATAGCTGCAACCGCAAAAATAAAAACAAATACGATGGGACGGAAAAAATAATTGAATATAGTGGGCGTCTGCCACTGGAATTTTTCAAGTGGCATTGTCTTAAGACACAAGAAATAAAAAAGCCGCCATCGAGGGATGTGTTTGTTGTATATCATAGTGGAAACGCCGCGCGTATGAAAGAGGTAAGCGTTGAATACCGCGTGAACAATGAAGAGGATTATAAATTTGAAGCGGTGCATAATTTTCAATCAAATTTTAATATAGATGCGGCTGATTTGGCCGGAAATCTTGAGTTATCGATTTCAAACAATAACTTAGTCGCCGGAACGCAATAGTGGTTTTTCAGTATTCCTTGCATGTGAAAAAATCACCCAAAGCGGAATTGACGCATTATCAGTATTTAAGTACTAAAATTAAAGATCCGACCAACGAGTTGGCCGAGTCGCTGTTTGAAGCGATTGGCAAACAAGGAAATGTAATTGCCTGGAGCAAAAGCTTTGAGGCCGGTTGCAACAACGAGATGCGCACTCGTTGCCGGAAGCATGCGGATTTTTTCGAATCAATCAATAACCGGATTTACGACCTGATGCAACCATTTAAAAAGGGCTATTACGTGCACAAGGATTTCAAAGGCAGCGCCTCGATCAAAAAAGTCCTGCCGGTATTAGTCCCTGAATTGTCGTATAAGGCATTAAACATTCAGGAAGGCGGCACGGCCTCGGAAAGCTGGCTCAAAGTCGCCAATCCGGAAATTCCTCAAGCAGAACGTAACCAAACGGCCCAAGATATGCTGGCTTATTGCCGCTTGGATACTCTGGCAATGGCTAAAATATTGGAAGTTTTGAATAAATTATAGTCATGGACAATATTTTTTCGACATTGTGGAAATACCGGCCGCAAGGAAAAATCAACCTGGAGGAAAATTTCTTTACCGAAAGCTTCAAGTTCATTCTTAGGGCTGATCCATCTTTTTGCGGTAAATTCGTTAAATTAATCGCCGCAACCGAATTAAAGCCGCCGTTTAAAATTGAAAGCCAAGTAATTTACGGCAATTCCATTATCGATTTGCAAATTACTGATCGTCACGAGAGAAAAATATTGGTGGAAATAAAGATAAACGCCAAGCAAAACATCGAAATAGCTAATGAAGGGGATCGGATCGAACAGATCGAAAAATACCTGCGTTTAAAAAAGGGCCTGGTGTGCCTTATCGAGCGAGACAGCAGCGAGATATCTGACCGCATAAAAACCAGCAGTGATTTTACCGGCCGCTATGAATGGTCGCAAATTTACGAGCTGTTAAGCGGTCATATCCGCAGCAACAAAAAACAAAACGATCTTGTGCGTTATTTTGAAGAAAGTTTTATAAATTTTATGAAACAAAAATATATGCTGCCATTTAAAAAATTCACCAAGAAGGACGCGGCAATATCTCCCTTTGTTCCCGATTTATACGAACGCATGGAGAATTTTCTGGAATACGCAAAGAACAGCAAACCAATCGCTGGTTTTTGTAAAGAGAACGGCTTGGATATCGGTAATCCGTATTTTGACGCGTATCGCAACCTTGCGGTTTATTTTTCAAAAAAAGGAAAAAGGCTTTCTTCGGATTGCTATTTTTTCATGGGTTTTGAATATATTTCGCAACTCGAAATGGAAGACCGGGACCGGGAACTGCCCGGTATTTATTTTTTTATTTCAATTCTTTGCCCGCGGAACCAAAATGCCGAAATAATCCGCGCCAAGTTGGCTAAACCGTCCGCCCAATTCAAAAAAAATTACATGAATTTCAGTACCTCCAACGAAATTGTCGATTATTCGATATTTTTTCCGAAATTTGCCAATTTCGGTCGGGAAGGGATGATAAAATGTATTTTCACAGCATTACAAGAAATAAAAAAGAACGGGATCATAAAGGCAATCAATCCTTATTTATAATAAAAGCCGGCCAGCACTTAAACAAGGATAAGTATACATGCCGAAGCCGATTTACATTGGTTTTCGCATTACGATGTATTGCATACGTTTTGCTGGTTAGTGTTTGCAACTATCCTAACGTATGCGTTTTGTTTAAA
>CAZUST010000007.1:0-45331 GCA_964623335.1 uncultured Candidatus Saccharibacteria bacterium | reverse complement strand
TCGCTTCCGCGCCGGAAACAATTTCGCGCTCATTTCTTGATTAGAAAATACTTCATTTCTTTGACAGACAATGCCGAAGCGTGAAATTCCGCCAAAAAAATGTTAAAATAAAGGTGTCGAATATTTTAACAAGCCCAGGCGATTATTAACTCTGAATTACGAAATGCAATTTCCTTGAAAAAATAAGGCTAGGCAAAAATCAGCCCGTCAATGCGCCAGGTTTGTAATTTTCCCGCAATTGGCGATAACCATTTTACAAATAAATAACTAAAAATACATGACCCAATTCAAGCAAATATATAAGTGCCCTGTCTGCGGCAACATCGTGGAAATTTTAGACGCCGGCAACGGACAGTTGATATGCTGCGGCCAGCCCATGCAATTAATGGAAGCGCACACACAAGACACCGGCGCGGAAAAACACGTCCCGGTGGTTGAAGATCTGCCGGCTACCGCCTGCCAGGACAAAGACGGCGTAAAAATTAAAATCGGCGCCGTGGAACACCCGATGACGCCCGAACACCATATCGAGTGGATCGAGATCAACACCGGCGACGGCAAAGCGGGCAAGAAATTTTTGAATCCCGGCGATAAGCCCGAATCTAATTTTTACACTCGCATCAACGTTTTGGGCGCCCGCGCCTATTGCAATGTCCACGGCCTATGGGAAATGAAAAAATAGATAACGCGAACAAAAAACCCGCAGAGCGGGTTTTTTGTTTTTTTAATTTTAGGAAAGGTGGGCGGAAACCAGCTTGGTCATCTCGAACATATTGACCACTTTCTTTCCGCCAAACACCGCCGCCAGGGCCGCATCGGCATTGATGTTGCGTTTGTTATTGGCGTCTTGCAAATTGTTCTTCTTGATGTAGGCCCAAAGTTTTTTAACCACTTCGGATCTGGGCATCGGCCCTTTACCAACGATCACAGCCAATTCTTCACTCACGGTCATCGGCTTCATAAAAGCCGCATTCGTTTTTTTTGCCATTTTTTTTTATTATTTGCTTTGCTTAATAGAGCATAGCATACATTCATTTCATAAAACAAGCAAATACGCCCCCATAGATTCCATTGACATAAAAAATATTTATTATTTAACAATAACGGCTTTTTAAGATTGCCGTTGGCGCGGCGCATTCGTTTCCGTAAATTTAACAAACTCATTGGTTCTGAAAAACTGGTCGAGCCGACACGGACAGCCCGTTATTGGCTATGATTGCCGCCGGCTTCGTATCGGAACCGTCCGGCATTTTAGGCGGCTTCCGCCCAAGCCGCGCTAAAAAAAATTATTTTATAGAACATTGCTTGCTCTGCCGCGCTAAAATGTTATATTGTGGCTATGAAGCAATTGGACGAAGGTTCAAAAAAACGAAGAAAACACCTCGCGCAACATGGAAAAAATAAGTAAAAAATTTTGGATCGGCGCCGCCTTGGCGGCAATCATCGGCACCGTGATTTGCCATCTTGCGGTTATCGGTTATTTCATATTCCAACAAAAACTATCTTTGGCGAAAGAGCTTGATTTGGTTTCCGCCAGGTCCGTCGCGACAGTTAATTTATTCGCCGTCAAAATCGCCAGCCTGAAACAACAGAACCGGGATTTGAACGATCAAGTTGCCGGCCTTAACGCCACCATCGACCAGATCGAACAAGACTTAGCGATTACGCAAGACGAAAGGGATAGCTTTGAAAACAAATACCGCCACGAAAAAAGCCGCATGGACGCGCTTGATTCGCAAATCAGCGACATCCAGGATACTGCCGACACCCTCCAAAAAATCGAAGCCACCGACAATGAACTGCTGATGAAATATTCGAAAGTTTACTTTCTGAACGAAAATTATGCCCCTGAATCTCTTTCGCAAATTGACTCGGAATACACCTACAATCCCAAAGAAAAATACATCTTCCACGCCGACGTCCTGCCCTTCCTTAAAGATATGTTAAGGGACGCTAAAGACGACGGCATCACTCTTAAAGTCGTTTCCGCCTACCGGTCGTTTGCGCAACAAAACAGTATTAAATCTGCTTATACGATGGTCTATGGCACCGGCGCCAACCAGTTCTCCGCCGATCAAGGATATTCCGAACATCAATTGGGAACAACCGTGGACCTTACCACGGACGCGATCGGCGCCACTTTCACCGGTTTCGATCAAACCGCGGAATACAAATGGCTGGTCAAAAACGCATATAAATACGGCTTTGTTATTTCCTATCCGCAAGGCAACGCCTATTACCAGTACGAACCGTGGCACTGGCGCTTTGTCGGCCGCGAACTGGCCCGATATTTGCACAACCAAAACAAAAATTTTTACGACCTGGACCAGCGCGTAATCAACGAATACAAAGCCTCTTTCTTTGATTAGTATCTGATTTAAACTAAACAAAAACATAATCAATTGCCCCAAGGCAGTGCGTTCGCGTTTGCCGGAGTGGCCAATTTAAGTCCGTATTTTTTCCGAAATGCCGGAATATGCGCCCTTTCCAATGCTTTTGGCGATCATATACCAACACCTTTAACATCAGTATATACTGTTGAGCCTTTGATTCCGCGTATTTGCGGTGAATGCGATTGTAAAATTCCATGAAGCTGCGGCTTCAAGAAGCGCGATATGCATGTAAACTTAGGCAATGATTGCCTATTTTTGTGTTTTAACAAAAAAACCAGCTGGAAAGCTGGCTGGCATTACGTTCTTATTTTTCCTATTGCGTATCCCGCGATAGCGAACAAAATCATCGCAATAAACCAAAAATAAAGTTCCGTATCTTTTCACCTCCTTTTTAAGCGATTCTAAAGAAAATATTAATTCAAACGGCAACTTTTGTCAACATCATCATCAGTGACGCATCATCAGTGATATCATCGGTGGTAACCACTCGCTGGGGCAGCGTATCCTTGTATTTTAAGGGTCTATCCCCCGTGTAATCGCGGGGGTTAGACCCTGGCAAAGAATTGCAGGTACAAAATTAAAAATGGTCTAACCCTCGCGGTAACGAGGGATAGACCATTTTTAATTTTAGACCCAGTAAGTGGTTACCATACAGTACACATCATACAGTAACTACTCGCCGGGGAGTAAAGATAAAGCGGCAAGGCGGGACAAAATCCTTGAAGTCAAACTTTCGCGATTGCGCCAAAGATTAACTTTAAAAATCCGGCTCCGGTGAGCGGTTCATACAGCTCGCATCAACAAATACCCCGGGCAAACCTGAAAATACGATGTTTGGTATTCCATGGTAAATTTAAAAATGAACAGATATCCTATTCGCGCGACAAAAAACCATTCTCCGGCAAAAACAATTTTTAATTTGATTTACGCCAGATTAACGGCTCGCCGCCGATCATTCCGGACGGCCTGCTCCATTTTGAATGACTCCTTTGATCACCGCGATCTCTTCTTCAAGCGACAAGCGGCCGCTGTTGATCACCAGGTCGTAATAATAAGAATCCCGGTAATCGTAGTTGAAAAGTTCCCTGCCCACACGCATCTCGTCAATTTCGCGCCGCGTCAATATTTGCTTTATCTCTTCAATCGATTTGCCGCTGTATTTTTCCAAACCAAAACCCCTGGTCGCGCGCGTCTCAAGATCGGCGCTCATGAACACCAAAAATATCGGCAGATCCCGCAAATAAATCGTGTAACGGATGTCACCGATTATCTTGCTTTGAGTAAATATTTCCCGCGCCTCAATATTTATCCGCATCTGGTCTTCGCGGGGTGATTTGCTCCAATATTCCTCAAAAGATAATTCTTTGTTGGGATACGCCGCCGCCCAGCGCTGCCGCCAAATCTCGCCGATAGAATGCACCGGCCAGCCATAAAATTCGCTGATCTTTTTGACCAGCGTTGATTTACCCGCCCCGGGCAAACCTGAAAATACGATGTTTTGGTACTTCATGGATTTTTTCCACGAACCGGCAAACAACGGAAAACGGCGGGGGAAAAACCCGCCGTGGCAGTTTTTTAATAATCTTTAAGTTTTTTCAGACTGGCATGGTTGCGGATCTTTTCCAAAGCTTTGGCTTCGATCTGGCGGATACGCTCGCGCGTCACGCCAAACTCTTGGCCAACTTCCTCGAGCGTGTGGGTCACGCCGTCTTCCAGGCCGAAGCGGAGCGCCAAAATTTTCTGTTCGCGCGGCGTCAAATCCACCAATACTTCATGAAGGCGGTTCTTTAGCAAACTGCGCGCCGCGTCCAGCGATGGCGATGTCACCTTGTCATCGGCGATGAATTCCGCCAAAATACTGTCCTCGCCGTCTTCACCCACCGGCGTTTCCAATGAAACCGAATCTTGGGAAATTTTTTGGATATAGCGCACTTTACTCACTTCCAAACCAAGTTCCGACGCGATCTCTTCGGGCAAAGGCTCCCGTCCCAAAAATTGCAACAGTTTTCTTTTTGCCTGGGTATATTTGGAAATCGTTTCGATCATATGCACCGGAATGCGCACCGTCCGCGCCTGGTCGGCCAATGCCCGGGTGATCGCTTGGCGAATCCACCACGTCGCGTAAGTCGAAAATTTATAGCCCTTGCGCCAGTCAAATTTCTCCACCGCGCGAAACAAGCCCAAATTTCCTTCCTGGATCAAATCCAGCAAGGTTAAATGCGAACTGCGCCCGATGTATTTGCGCGCAATCGATACTACCAGCTTCAAATTGGATTGGGTAAGCCTTTTTTTCGCCTCAAGATCACCCGCTTCAATCTTGCGCGCCAAATCTTTTTCGTCATGCGCGGTCAGTGCCGGCATCTGGCCGATTTCTTTCAAATACATTTGTACCGGATCGATCTTGGACTCCAAACGCTTCTTGGCAACAGCTTGGCCGACTTCCAAAAATTCCCGCGCTTCCTTAACCTCGATTCCGCGATTGTCCAATATCTGGTAAAGCTCGTCCAAACCGTCAACGTCTTTTTCCACTTCCGGAAAAAACGACATAATCTCGGAATAGGTCACAAAGTTCCTTTCTCTTCCTTTTTCCAGAAAAATCTCCAGCTTGCGCGGATCAAAAACCTTGGCCGACATCGGCGGTTTGTTTTTATCTGCCGCTTTTTTCTTGGCCGCCGGTTTTGGCGCCGGTTTAGCGGCGGATTTGATTTTTTTTACTTCGGGCTTTGTTTTCACGAGCCGTTTGGCCGTTTCTTTTTTGGCGTTTTTTTTCATATTCATGCGCGAAACGCTGCCTAAGAGGCTTTCACGAATAATATCCGCGCCATGCCCGCGTTTTTTGCTTCATATTTCAAATTTCTCCGGTCGCGATATTCTCATCGCAACGGCTTGCCGCGCCTCAAATATCGCTCGGCCGGAAATTGGAAATTCGGGAGCAAATCCGCGGGTAATCTCCGGACATTATTTGTAAAAGCCTCCTTGGATTAATTGGATTTTAGGAATTTCTTAATTTAAGAGTGCCTATTTCTTTCCATATCGCGTTTATCTGTTCTTTTAATTTGCCGGCCGCTTCCTGATCGCCGGCCGCTTCAGCCTTCCTCACCTCCTGAATCAATCGCAGATGCTTCTCTTTGAGCTGCATATCCCTGACGCCATTATCTCCGAACAGATGACATTCTATCTCTTCCTCGGCATCTTTTTTATCAACCGTCTCCGATTCGGCAATCATTGCCAAGTTGTTGAAATAGTCCCGCAGCTGTCCCTCAAAACCGATACCATCGACCTTGCCATTTTTTAAGGCTTCGATTATCTGCCTCCCGTTTTCTGAAAAAAAAGACAACACCGCCTCATCGATCTTCGCGGCCGTTTCCGGAAACTTGATTAACAATACCAATATCCGCTCTTCCAAGCGCTCTTTCCGGCTTTTCACGCGAACTTCCCGCTTGGCCGATTGCGGCACCGCGGTGTATTGGTTGAGCTTAACCCTTTTTAGTTCTATTCTCAAGTCCTCTTCGCGGACACACAGATCGCGCGCCAATTTTTGCAGCCAATACGATTGCTCAATCGTATTGGTAACGCGCTTGATATGCGGCAAAAGCAAATCCGCTATCCGGCGCTTGCCTTGCGGTGTCGCCGCTTCTTGCCCCGCGAACGCCCGTTCGAAATAAAAATCCATGATCGCCTTGGGTTTGGCTACCGCCTCGCGCCAAGCCTCGGGATTTATCGCGATAACATCCGCCGGATCTTTATCCTCATAGGGCGGCCGGGCCACGCTCACATTAAAACCCAAACCCAGCGCCATTTCGATCCCGCGGCTGTTGGCGGTATCACCCGCCAAATCCATATCGTAACCCAAGATGATATTATCGGTAAACCTTTTCAATATCTGCAATTGTTGGGGCGTCAGCGCCGTACCCGAACTTGCGGCCACGTTTTCCACCCCAGCCTGCACCGACATAATTACGTCGGTATAGCCTTCAACCAGCACGCAGGCGTTCGATTTGCGCACCGCCACTTTTGCCCGATCCAAACCGTAGAGCAGGCGGCTTTTGTCGTATAGGATTGTGTTCGTTGTGTTAAGATATTTTGCTTCTTTTACTTCATCCGCGGTAACTTTAGCCTCGCTGGCCGGCGCCGTCGATTTGGCGGCGCTCTCGAATATTCTTCCTCCGAATCCCACCACTTGGGAATTAAAATCGAAGATCGGAAACATTATCCTTCCCCGAAACCGGTCATAAACCCGGCCGCCCGAACTTGTTCCGGCCACCCCCGCGCCCACGATCTCGGCATCGGTATAGCCTTCCGCCGCCAGAAAATCATGCAGTCCCTGCCATGAATCCGGCGAATAACCGATTCGCCAGCTCGCGATACTCTGTTCGGATAATCCTCTTCTTTCCAAAAGATATTTTTTGGCTTCCTTCCCGATTACACTGCTTTCCAATTGTTTTTCAAAAAATTTCGCGCTCAGTTCGCATACTTCGTAATAACGTTGCCGTTCGGTTTTGATTTCTTGGGATTCCCGAGTCCGCCTTTTCAACTCCACGCCGGCCTTGGCCGCCAACACCCGCAGCGCGTCGCCAAATTCCACTCCTTCGATCTCCTGGATGAATGTAAACATATCGCCGCCCTTGCCGCACCCGAAACACTTCCAGGTCTGGCGCGTCGGTGAAACGAAAAATGACCCGCTCTTCTCGGAATGGAACGGGCAAACCGCGTTAAAATTGGCGCCGGTTTTACGCAATTTGACGTACTGCGAAACCACCTCCACCAAATCCAACCGGCTCTTGATTTCTTCCACGGGAGAAGAATCTGGCGTCATATTATTTGCAAAACAACTTTATATGGAAATCACGCTCGCGAATCGGATTATTTATTATAAAATTTCGTGCTGGAATTGGAAAACTGTCAAAACCATCCTATCATAATCCCACAAAAAAACAACAAAAATGGCCGGGCCGTTTTGAATCCCGCGCGCGATTAAGCGCCGCAAAATAATTTAGAGCAAAAAGTCCAAATAATTATCTTTACCAATAACATGGAAATCCGCTTCGGGATATGTCTTTTTCCATAATTCCGGCGCGACGATCGCGCGGCCGCGCCATTTGCATTCAATCGCGGAAATTTTTCCGTTTGACTCCTTGATAATGTCAATTTCCTGGCCGCGGTGCGTCCGCCAAAAATAATAATTATCCGGCCGATCGGCGATGGCGCTCTTTTTGACCAGCTCCATAAAAATAAAATTCTCCCACAGCGCGCCGATATCGTTTCTCAGCGACAATCCGTTAAATTGCGAAATAACCGCGTTGCGAATGCCATTATCCAGAAAATAATACTTGGACTTTTTTGATATTTCATTGCGTAAATTGCGGGAAAAACCCCGCAGCCTTTTAATCACGAACATTTTCTCCAACAGATCAAGATAACGCGCCGCGGTTTTGGCATCGGTTTTGGCCATCCGCGCGATTTCATTGGTGGAAACTTCCCCGCCGATTTGAAAAGCCAAGCATTTGACAACATCAAGCAGAGTATCCGGCGATCTCACCGCTTCCAAAGACAGCGCGTCGCGGAAAAGATAAGATGAAACAAGTTCGCCCAAAATTTTTGCCTTGCGGTTAATGTCGGGCTCGTTTAAAACTTCCGGATACGATCCGTAAATCAAGAAATTTTCCAAACCGGAACCAAGTTCAAAACGGCTCTCTTGGATTTCGGCTTGCGCGAATGGCAGCAAAACCATGGTAAAATGCCGGCCGGTAAGCGGTTCGCCGATCTCGTTGGAAATAGAAAGCGACGACGAGCCGGTCAAGATAATATTTTTCTCCGGAAACGCGTCAATCATCATTTTGGCGCCGATGCCGATTGAAGGAATCATCTGCGCCTCGTCCAAAGCGATAATGTCGTATGGCCGGGCAAAATCCAAAATCCGGCTCCGGTTTTGCGACTTGAAAATTTCCCGAAGCGCAATATCATCGCCGGTGGAATAATAAACCCGCTTATCGGTTTGCGTTTTTAAATATTCATTCAGCAACGTGGTTTTACCCACGCGGCGGGGACCGTAGATAACCAAAACCCGCTTGGGAAAGATATTTTTTTCTATTTGTTGCAATCGTTTAAATTTCATATATTTCTCAAATTACTTGTAATTTATAGTATCATAATACATCAATTTATGTCAAATTGGCAGTGGCTTATGCTACAGTTAGCAATATCCGCTCCGCCAACAAAAACAAAAATATTGGCGCGTTTAATCCAGTTGCCCAAATCAAATTCCGCCGGCGCCTTGCTCTGCGGGATTCATTTTGGGAAATCGGCAAAATCGGATAGAATGGAAATATGAAAATCGCCATCATTTCCGATACCCACGACAATCTGGCAACGCTGGATAAATTTTTGGCTTATATTGCCAAAAACCCCGTCGGCGCGATCATTCATTGCGGCGATATTGCCGAAGGCGAGACACTAACCCGCCTGGCCAAAAACTTTCCGGGTGAAATCCTGGTGGCGTTCGGCAACATGGATTACCGCGACAGCGTCTGCGCCGCGATAAAAAAATCCTCCCGGATCACCCTGTTTGATAGTTTCGGCCAAACCGAATTCAACGGAATCAAGATCGGTTTTTGCCACCATAAAGAAACCGGATTGGCTATCTTCAAAAAAGAAAAATTCGATTTTATATTTTACGGCCATACGCACAAACCCTGGCTGGAAAACATTGACGGTTGTTGTTTCGCCAATCCCGGCACTCTGGCCGGCATGTTTTACAAAGCCACTTTCGCCATTCTGGATATCGAAACCCGGAAACTGGAATTAAAGATCGTCGACCGGTTATAAATATCAAACAAACAAAACAAGCCCTTCCTCAAGGAAGGGCTTTTGTATTTCCCAAATGCATTTCAATACCGCGGGGCGTTAACCCCATAGATCAATCTAAGAAGCACCTCTTTTAGAATCCTCGAAATCTGTAACTTCTTTGAAGCGAAACTTCAAAGAGTTGCGGGTTTTAAACATTTTTAAATTTAGCTCCCTGTCCCGCTTGATTTCTTCTGTGAGAAAACGTAGATATAGAGGATTTCCAAAATTCCCACGGTATTGACCAGGATCAATGCCGTAAACCAGTATAATTGGTTATTGCGGGCCGCTTTCCAAAGCGCCACGCCCTTCCATCCCAAGGACCAGGCCACGATCAAAATAAAAAGCCAAATACTGATGTTCGGTGCCGGGTTGCCGCTCGTAAAAAACCAGTTTACGAATTGGGGAAATGTATTTATATCCATTTATTTTATCGGGCCTGCCATCGCGAACGCCCCCCCCCTCGCGCCAAAATGGCAAACCCGTTAGTTATTGAATTATTTTTTGTTTGCCGCGAACCTTCTTATCGTTTTTATCTCCCGATTGGGAATAATATATACCGAACCGTCGCTGCCCTGTAAGATCATCCGCCGTAAAGTGATCGCCACAATCTTTCCCTTATCATCTCCAATCTTCACCATGTCCCCGATATTCACTTCACCCTCGATGATCATGAAAAATCCCGCCAAAAAATCGGTGATCAAGTCCTTTGCCGCCATACTCAACACGACGCTCGCCAACCCCAATCCGGCCACTATCGGCCCTATGTTCACGCCGAATTCCGGCAAGATCATCAGTACCGCCACCACGAACAGGACGAATGACAACGCGTCCTTAAGCGCCTTCATCAGGGTTTCGATGCGACGCTGATTCGCCATGGTGATTATATTCTTATACTTTGGCCGGGGAATATTGTCAATGATCGCCGGGATAAACCGTTTTTTGGTCAAAGATGTTCGAATCAGGGAATTCAACACCACCGCTCCCAAGACCACCATCAAAATCCGCGGACCATGTTGTCCGAACCACAAAGCAATTTGGTTTATAACATCGGATATATATAAATTATCCATGCGATTGGACGTAATGCTTGGCATTATTATACCACAAGATCCATTCCTTTTACACCTTCCGCAATTTTTCGCGTTCTTTCCACCAAGTCAACGGAACCGGTTATCGCCAAGGTGGCGATAAATATCCAAAACGGCAATATCGTTAGTTGGAATGGCTGGAAGTATCATATCGCCAAAGGCAAAACTCGCGCGAACGCGGGACTGGATAGAAGCGTGGATTATTTGGTGATTACGCCGCTTGATTATCGCGATTGAATCCGCGAATATTGATGCGGCGTCAAACCGGCTGTTCAATCAAAGCGGAACCCAATTGAAAAAATAGCCCATTATCATAATGCCAATGCTGGTAGTTGCGACAAAAGCCGAAAGCAATTTCCAATCCATCGCTTTCTTTAATATCAATAATCCGGGAATTGATAATGTAACCGTGGCAGTCATAAACGCCAGCGCTGTGCCCAATGGGACGCCTTTCCCGGTCAATGCTTCCACTATCGGAAGTACGCTCACCGAATTGGCGTACAGAGGCAAACCCAAGATCGTTGCCAGCGGCACGCCCCACCAATCAGCCGCCGACAAATTATTCTCCACAAATTCCTTGGGAATAAATCCATGGATTAACGCGCCGATACCCACGCCAAAAACCACGTATGGAAAAATCTCTTTGGTGATATGCCGCGCGTCCTGCCGCCAAATAGCGATTTTTTGGGACAACGGCACTTTGCCGCCGCCATTTTCTTTGATCGCGTCTTGCCGGGTTTTGTATTGCAAAAAAACCGGATTAACGCTCTTTTCCAGTTTCAATTTTTGAATCGCCATACCTGCCAAAACGCTTACCAAAATTCCCAATCCGTTATATAAAAATGTCATTTTCAAACCGAAGATTGAAGGAAAAATAAACAGCGACGCCTCGTTCACCAGCGGCGAAGCGATAAGGAATGCGAAGGTTACCCCCAGCGGAATCCCGGCCCCCACGAATCCGACAAACAGCGGAATTGACGAACAAGAACAGAACGGCGTGATTGTTCCCAGCATTGCCGCCAAAAAATAATCCAATCCGTACCATTTGCGTCCGGCCAGAATATCGCGCACCTTTTCCACCGGCAAATAGTAGCGAATAATCGCCATCAGATAATTTATGGCAACCAAAAGCAGGCTGATTTTAATGGTGTCGTAAATAAAAAAGTTCAGCGCGTTGGCCCAATATTCGTTGGCAATGCCAAGCCAATCATTAACGATCACATCGGCAAGCGATTGAACGGGTGAAAAAATATCCATAATGAAATTACATCTGGAAACCGCGCTAAAGGTGCGGCATCAAGGAATCAAACGATTTCAATGATTCCCATCACCGGTGCGGGTTCATAAAGTTTAATGATTTCCGGCAATGGCTTTTTTAATCTTCTCGATATCTGCCGAACCGGTCAAAACGGCTTTGCCGTTTACCGCCAGCACCGGTAATTGCAAGACGCCCATCGCCAATGCTTTTTGGATATCGTCGGAATACGCGACCTCAACGCCAAGATTTAATTCTTTGGCCGCGGCAACCGCCAGTTCGTGCAGCTTCTTGCAGCTTCCGCAACCCGAACCGATAACTTCGATCGATGTAATTTTGTTTTCCATAATGATTGTGATTGTTAAAAATTATAGACAGCCGCAATCGCCGCCGCGGGAACGGCATTCCGAAATATCTCGGTTTTTATCTCCCTTCAGCCAATTCAATATGGCTTCCCGGATAATCTCCTTGGGAACGGATTCCATCGTTTCTTTTCCGTAACAGATCGTACGGCAATTTACCGGCTTGCCTAAAATATCGGAACACGATCGGCAAGCGCTCTCTCCGGTTGTCGCGTCGGCAATAAATTTTTCGATTGGCGTTCCGTTCAAAAAAATCTCGTTGGAACTGCCTATTTTTTCCGGCGGCAATTTTATTTCGTCAAATTCAAGATCAACCTCTTTAAAGCGCAGATCGTTTTTAAGATCGCCGATAATTTGAACAATGTTTTTGCCGGTATCCGAACAGCGTTCGCAAGTTTCTCCTTTAACGCTAAGATGCACCCACCGGATCAATAAATTGCGCATAATTTTTAAATAAGTTGAAATACGGCCGCGGTTATTTTCTTGCCCTTTTCGGTCAATGAATAATGGATCCAAACGCCTTCTTTCCGGCCTTTGATCAATTCCGCTTTTTTTAATTTGTTCAAATGATGCGAAACCAAATTTTGCGGCAGATCAAGATGTTTGATGATTTGGCAAGCGCAATGTTCGCCGCCTTGCAAAACGCAAAGTATTTCAAGCCGGTATTCTTGAGCCAACAACTTCAAAATCTCCGCGGTTTGCGCGAGTTCTTCCTTGCGGTGGTTGTTTTTGCAACATTTCGGTTCCATATATATCAATCTATATTGATATTCTATATCTTGCCGGCTGCCTTGTCAATTTCAGCGAAATAAATTTTTATTTTCCATTTAAGGCCGCATCTTGCGGCCAAAGGGGACACCCCCTGCAAGATTACTTGCGGATTGCCTAAGAAATCCTTTTGGCGCGCTCCGGAACAAAACCCCAAGGTATTCTGACGGGTAAATAAATATCGAAAAGGGGCGGATTGCCCGCCCCTTCATAATTGCATAAATTATGATTAATATGATTACTCGCCTTTATTGAAAGTAAATTTACGGATTCCCTTCTTGCCCATCTTCGGTTCAAGCGATACCGCGCGTCAATAATTTTGCCGCAACTCGCGGCGGCGCGCCGCGTAATCCGGTAAAACCCGCGCCACCAGTTTCCAAAATTTCGGCGAATGGTTCAGCTCCGCCAAATGGCAAAGTTCATGCACAATAATATAATCCGCAAGATGCGCCGGCAACAACGCGATCCGGTAGTTGAAATTAAGGTTCCCTTTGCGCGAACAGCTGCCCCACCGCGTTCGCTGGTCGCGGATGGCCACGCGGTTGAATTTCAAATTATACCTCTCATTAAAATAAATCAGCCTTTGCTTGGCCAAACTTCGCGCCGTCTCCGCCAATCGTTCGTAATCCGCGCGCCCGCCCGCCGCCAGCAAATTTTTACGCTTATCCGTCCGGTCCAGAACCTTGATTATCCAGGAAGCTTTTTTTATCAGAAAATCTTCGGCAATATGTTCGCTTAAAAAATCCGGCTTGGCAACCGCCACGATCCCGCCCGGCTTGATGGTAATACGCAAATTGCGCCGGCCGCCGCCGCTTTTTAACACATACGCGACCTTTCGGCCGCATAATTCGATCTCCTTGTTTCTTATCTTCTCCGCCATAATAAATTTTATATTTTCCATTTGGGTCCGCAATCGGGGTATTCTGCCAGATTGATAATTATCTGTTGTCCCCTGACCCGTGAAGAACGCCTCTCGCCTGCCGCGACTTCAGTTTTTCGATATTTTCGCAAGCGATCGTATCCAAATCCAGCCCCACCTCCGCGGCCAGATTGGAAATATACCACAGCACATCGCCCAGTTCCTTTGAAATTTCTTTGATCTCGTCTTCTCTGATCTCGGTCCGGCCGTCCCGCACCACCCGCTTGATTTTTTCCGCCACCTCGCCCGCCTCGCCGCATAATCCCAGTGCCGGATACGCGAAATTATTGCCCGCGCCGCTGTATACCGCGGTTTTCCTTGCCAATGTCTGGTATTCTTTGAAATCCATATTATTTAGATGATTATTTACCCCGCCGAAATACCTCGTAACTCATCGAGTTAAGTACGAACCGCCCGGCAGTCAGCCCCGAAGTGGTTTATTTGACAAACTCTATCGTAATAAATGCCTCAACGAACGCCGCTACCAAAAACAGCGGCAGCGCGACCGCGACGAACGATTGCCACGCCCGCCAAAACTCCCCCGGAAAACTTAATCCGGCCCCGCGCCTAATGACTTTTTTTGTCGCGACATAGCTTATTCGCAACCCAAGTCCGACCGTAAAAAAGAACGCGGGCAGCTCAAATATCCCATGCGGCAAAAGCGACGCTAAAACATTTCCCAAACCCGTTCCCGAATCAAGCGACACCGCGATCACCACGCCCGCCAGCGCCGCGTTGGAAATCACCGCCCACAACGGCGCGAAAATGAACGGCAGTATTCCCGTTATCAGCACGAGAAAACCAGCCATCGCGTTATTGGCCAAGATCATCCAAAACAGCCCCAAACCGGATGTCTGCTCAAAAAAACCTTTTTCTTGAAAAACCTGGTTTATTTGATCATACATCGTCTTGGCCGTCGCCATATCCTGCACCGATACCGCGTAATACAAAAACAATACCGCGATGAACGCAACCGCGCAAATTACCGTCGGCCGCATGATCTTGGTTTTAAAATATTCCCATTCCTCTTTGTAGATTTTTTTTATTGTTGCAATCATTTAATCCAATTATCAGGCAATTAAAAAATTAAATCAAGGCTTGCGATATTCTTATCCGCGGCCGGAAACCGGCGCTTAAAACCGCTCGCCGCCAGTCGGCGATCTTCATCAGGAAATTCAGCGAATCAACCTGCGATATTTTGGCAATAACGGCATCGGCCGGCGGCACCAGCCACAAACCGATCCGCTCCACGTCCAAGGTTTGCCCGTCCAGTTCGATCTGGCCCCGCCCCGCCTGCAGATATTTAATCGCGTTAATCGCCTGATCCACCGCGTAATTGACCGATTCGGGAGAGCCATGTTTCACGAAATAAAGCGTTCCGTCTTTGAACAAATCCAGTTTGTTTACTTTAAATTTTTGGTCAATCGCGGGTATTGCCTTGCGGCAATCCGTATAACCGTCGGCAACCCGCGCCGCCGCGAACGCGTCGGCATCGGCCCCGCCCTTGCTGCTGTCTTTTTCAACGGCGATCATATCCGCTTCGCGCCGCAAAAAGTTCAAAAACGACTGGTTGTACCGATACCACTTGCCGTCAATCAGGCAGATCCGGTTTTCTTCATCGAAAAAATCAATCATCGCCTTGAAATTTTTCGACCGCTCATGCCCTTCAGGATCGTAAACCCGCACCTTAATCTCGTTTATTTGCTCGACCAGATTGATGTTCTGCAAATTCAAAAAATTTTGGAACGCTTTTTTATCCATTTCGCCTTTATCCGACAGATTGCCATACGCCCCCTGCAGGTAAAACGCGTATTGGCAATTATCATTGGCGATCAGGACTATCTTTTTATGGTCCGGCCCGGTAAGTTTTTGCGCCAGCATCGCGTCCAGGTCTTTGTTGCGCCGCGCGTCGCGCACCGGAACCACCTTGGGCAGATCCATCTTCGACGGCTGCCTCAAAACTTCTTCCACTCTTTTTACAAACGGCGGCAGTTGATCCGGCGCGATATTCAGTGAAAATTGGACCGCCGTGCCAAAATTCGCTTCCGCGCCCCATAACGCCGGGTCAATCGTGCCGGCCCGAATCATATCCAGCGATTCGCCGCTGTCGAATTCGATCCGGTTTCCCGACTGGTATGTCGACGCCACCCGGTTGCGCCGCGACTTATAGAATTTCGAATTCTTGATCTTTACGCGGTCGCTGGCGATTCTCTCGGCCATATTGATGCCGAAATCGGGATCGCAATAATTCTTTATTTCCAGATAAGTCCGGCCCAGCGCCGCCGCGTAACAAAAGGAATCGTTATAAACGAAAAATGCCGCGCAATAGGAAATGTTTTTCGGCATCTCAATCCCGTCCAAAAAATCCCGGTAAGTTTTCGTCCACCAGATATCGCGGCCATCCGGCTCGCTGGAAAACATGAATTCCAGCATGCAATCGCCGCTCTCCACTTTTTTGGCCGCGATCAGCCCCGCCGCGCGCAGCTTCTCGATCAGTTCGAACCGTTTTTCCGGAATTATCCGGTACAGATTGTATTTTGCCATAATGATTTCAATCTCTCTTATATAAAAACAAAAACGGGCTTTTGGAAGCTGCCTAAAAAATATTTTCAGGCGGCCTCTTTACCCGCAATTATTTTAAACCATTTAACCAAACCTTACAAAACCTTTGCTTAAAAAATTCCCGCGAATAAGGCCCGTGAAAATCCAATTTACCGCTCTGGCTCCCGTAACCACCGGAATTATTGCCCGTCGCGCTCACCGTCCTCTTTAACGCTCCCAAGCTATCCGCCGCGCCATAAAACGCGCCGGCTGTATTATTCTCGCTTTGCCGCTGTCGTATTAAAATTATCATATATAGCGCTTACCATCGGATCTGCTGAATATTTCCTGCTGTAATTTCCGCATTATCCGCCAATCCGGCGGCGCCGGATTCATCACTCGGCGGCAGGCTTGAATGGAATATCAATTCCTTTCCCGAAACTTTCGGTTCGCGGAAAGTTCAAGCGCGCATCCCTCGTTTTCGTGAAACGGAATCGCGAGCGGACGTTCTTCATTCGATTCGCGTATTCCGCGCCGCGGAACCGCTTTCGCTTTGCCGTCGATATAAAAAAAGCTCCTTATGCGTTATTGAGCGCAAATACCTCAGGGCTTTGTTCCGGGGCGCGCCAAGAGGATTTCTTAGGTAATCCGCAAGTAATCCTGCAAGGGATGTCCCCTTTGGCCGCAAGATCGGGGTTAATACCCTCTCGTGGCCTTAAGCGGATCATCATAAACCGGCATCGACCCCAAATTCTTCCCGCAAGATTGTTTTTATTGCTCCAACGGCTTCCCCGCCTTTCTCAATTCGCGCTCCGCGGCAAGATCGCTCAAATTATTAAAAAATGGAGCCGAATGAACAAGTCATTCGACCTTATTGATCGCAATTCGGCTTTGGTTTTGTCCAAACCGAAACATTGGCTTTCTTGTTTTTCTCCTGCCTGCTTGGATTATATAATTTTCCTATACGCACCAAGCATTCTCTCGATAAATTTAAATACCAACGATTTGCTCCTAATTTATCGCGAGGTAAATTGCAACGGAATTGCCATCCGTTGTTTTTCAACATCGTTGCCTCGCTTACTACCGCAGTCTGCGGTTTGGCTTTTTTTATCAATTTCAATTTCACTTGTTTACCTGTGATAAAAATCACCATCACTATTATATTATTAAATTATATATATGTCAATAATATCAATAGTAATATCTGTATTTTTTAAAAAAATTAAAATAAATCCCGATATTCCGGATAATTGGTGCGAATAATATTTTTCCGGGTCGCGGTTTCTTTGCCGCCGCCGATATCGGTTTTGCTATAAACCAAAAGCACGTTCACCGTGCCTTTAACCTCGTTTATTGCCGCAATACAGCGGTTCCCTGATCTATGGCGCGATTCCGGCTTGCCGGCCACTTTAAATTCCGTTTTGCAAATTTTAATATCAGCCGCCACAACGATAGTTTCAGAGATATTTCTTTCAAACAAGACATCAAAACTTTGGAATTCGCGCACTAGCGCTTCAAACGTAATATCCCGCGCCCGACCGTATTTTTTGGCGAAAGTCTTGATATAGTGTCGCTCGGCAAATTTTTCTACTACTACCGAATACTTAATAGACATAGTCCGGATCCTCCTGTGTGATCAATCCGTAAAGATCGCGCGTTCGCCCAAGATCAAAATAATTCAAAAGAATCGCGCGCTTTCGCGGCGGATGCCAAGCGCGGCAATGAGGAAATTCCGGCCATAATAACGCCGATATCGCAAACCCCGCTTTCCGAAAAGGAAAGCGGGGTTGATACACATAAGGTATTCCGGCGGATTAAACTACCCCGGGGCGAAGCCTCAAGGCATTCCTCCGCTTCGCTACCGCCACGCTGCGGGCGGGCATTCATCCCCGACGCTTCCGCGTCGGGGTATTCCGCCAGATTAACAAATTAAACGCGCGCCTTTTGTTCAAAATTTTACCGGTAGCGGCCCATCAACTGGGCTTGATCGATAATGTGCCCCTCCATCGCCGCTTTTAATTGTGCCGCGGTTGTCGCTTCGGGCAAGTTAAGCTTCACGTCCAGCGCGTAAAGATCAAAATAATACCGGTGCGTCCCGCTGGGCGGACAAGGGCCGAAATACAGATTTTGCCGGGCGGAATTCAAACCCTGTACTGCCCCCTTCGGCACCGATTCTTTCTCGATCAATTTGGTATCGGGATTGATGTTCCAAACCACCCAGTGGTAATAGGTTCCCGACGGCGCGTCCGGGTCGCGCAAAATCAATGCCAGCGATTTCGCCTGTTCCGGAACTCCGGCAATCTCCAGCGGCGGATTGATTTCCTTGCCGTCGCAAGTACAATCAGATGGAAAACTGCCATTATGCAAGAACAATGGGCTGATAAGCCGCATATTGCTGTTTTGAATGTCGTTTTCTTCTTTCATATTATTGGTGTTATTTTTATTGGTAACGCTTTTGGCGTCATCCGGTACAGCGCGATTCCGCTGAATTAAAATCCCTGCCGCGCCCGCGGCGAATAAATTACCCCGAGGCAGAGCCTCGAGGTATTCCGACGCTTCGCTAAACGCTCCGCGATCGGAAAAGTTTGATTCCCCGCCATTCATCCCCGGGGCAAAGCCCCGAGGTATTCTGGCGGGTAAATAAAATAATAATCGTAATTATCGCGTATTTTAAAAATTTTCGCATATTCCAGCCAACCGAAGATTAAAAATTACCGGCTTACAGCAACAAGCGGGCCAGTCGTAATTCATCGTAACTGGCAAATTCCCGGCCCGCCAATTCCATTGCCGGAGTCAGCGGATAGAACCCGTCGTCATTACGGCATTTGCGCAGCGCCGCTTTTAACTGGATCATTTTTCCCGTTCCGAAATTTTTCGCGAGACAGGTAAAATCGCTCCATTGGCCTTTTTCTTTCATTTTCTCGCAATGATCGATGATTGTCGATGCTTTCATGTTCCGCGTGAAAACGATCTCTTCCAGCGACATTCCTTTTTCCAGCAGGCCGCGGGTAATTTGGATCGTGTCGGGCTTCTTTTCTTTTTTTGGCTTCGGTTTCTTCGCCGCCCTAGATACTGCCGCCTTTTGAAAACGCCGCGGCGCAAACATTTCTTGCGAATGCCGCGCGGATTTTTCTTTTAGATTTTTATCGAACGCCAGCACTTCCTCGTTAACACATAGCGCGATATCGTTAAATCCCGCCAACGATAATCCCGCCGAAGACCGCACGCGCGACAATGCCACATAACCCATCCCCGGCTCGAACGATTGCCGCAAATCCACCAGCGCCGCGTCCAAGCTCATCCCCTGGCTTTTATGCACTGTGATCGCCCAGGCCAGCCGCAACGGATACTGATTGATCTCGGCTTTGATATCGCCGTCTTCGGCGATATGCCAGCTGGCCGGGCCCACATCCATCAACGCCCCCGACGAAGTGCGTACGATTATCCGCTCCTCGCCCAAGCTCTCGACCACCCCCAAAGTTCCGTTAACATAGCCTTCCTCGAAATTGTTTTTTACGAACATTACCCGTGCTCCCACCTTCAGCCGCAACGTCGCCGGCGCTAAACAGCTTTTTTGCAATCGCTCCGACAATGCCGCCGGCCCGATCAGTTGCATTTGATAGCGGTATTCCTTGCCCGGAAGCTTGGCCAGCTCCAAATCGTTTTCGATATCCACATCAACGTTATGCGTATATAACTTTGTCGGCTCGACCGTCAACGGAATTTTAGCATCGACCCGGCTCTGCAAGTAACGCCGGACTCTTTCTCCGACCGAGTTATCTCGGATCGAGTTAAGCGCCGCCAGGAATTCGTCATCGCTGGTGCGGTGCTGTTCTTCCAGATAACAGATCTTAAGGTCAAGTTCAGTCCAGACTCGGGAATGGTAAGCAAATCCCGAACCTCCGGGATAACGGGTTTCTTCTTGGCGGAACATACTCGACTGCAAAGGAACTTTTCTTTTGAAAGTATCCTCATTTTCTTCGACTGGCTTCCGGATGATCGGCGGCAATTGGAAAAAATCCCCGCAAAGCACCACTTGGATTCCGCCGAAAGGCGCGTCAATTCGTTTGAAAGCGCGGAATAAGCGGTCCGCCAGATCGAGCTGGTAATGCGCCAGCATTGATATTTCGTCAATCACCAAAACTTGGGTATTCAAAAAACGCTGCCGCAAATAGCCTCGCTTGGTTAATTCCTTGATTTCATTCTCCGAAAAGTCCTCGTGCACCCCCATGCCGGTCCATGAATGGATTGTAATCCCGTTCAAATGCGTGGCGGCGATTCCCGTCGACGCGGTTACCGCCGGAATAATCCCCGCCTGCGCCAGCCATTCGATATACCGGCTCAATATGAAAGTCTTGCCGCTGCCCGCCGGCCCGGTAATAAACACATTCTTTCCCGATTTTAATATCGCCAATGCTTGTTCCTGCGTCATTGTTCTTATTTATAGTTCATTCTATATTTAATCCGGCAAATCCGCCACTCTCCCAAAAAGTATGCCGCCATAGTAAAAATAACGGGTTTCTGATATGCTGTAAAAATGATTCCGGCCGATGGGCTGATCGATAAAAAAACCAAAAAATGAAAAATATTATTGACTTCTTGAAAAATAAACTATCCTGGGGCAAAGCCCCGGAGTATTCCTCCGCCGCGCTAACGCTCCGCGATCGGAAAAGTTTGATTCCCCGCCATTCATCCCCGGGGCAAAGCCCCGAGGCATTCTGGAGGAGAAATAAAAAAATCACTGCCGCCATCCTTATCGTTATCGGCTTGGTCATCGCCGGCATCGCTTGGCAATACGCCGCGCCCAAAAAAAATAATGGCGGCGGACAGGAACAAAACGAACCGGCAAGCAAATTAAGCCCCTTGAATTGCCAGTATATCGTCGAAGGGCAAGTCGTAACCCTGAAAGACGGCAAACAAGATTCCACTTCGTCCTACGGCAACCAAAAAATGACTACCGAAATCGTGGGAACTCCGATAACCGGCGACCTCAACTCCGATGGCCAAAAAGATTACGCCGTTGTCATCACGCAAAAAACCGACGGCGACGTGGGCGTTTACTATTACGCCGCGGTCGCGCTGGCCGACGAAAAAACCGGCGTCATCGCGGGAACCGTCGCCGTTCCCCTGGGAGATCGCATCGTTATCCAGAATTCCGCGATTGTCAACCAAGCATTCCGCCTCAATTACCTCGATTGGAAAACCGACGGTGACGCGGTTGAAGCCAATCCGACCCAACCGGTCACCAAAACCCTCATTATGGATGGCGTAATGCTCAAAGAGATTACCGGAAAACGCGCGACCGCCCAAGTCGAAGCCGATTGCACCGATAATAGCGGCGAATGGAATGCCGATACCGCCGAATGCAAGGGATTATCAAAAGAGTGGTGCGAAAAAAACACCGGCAAATTCGAAAACGACGTTTGTAAATTTTAATTCCTGAAGCAATGGTCGAAAAAACACCTCAATGAAGGTGTTTTTTTGATGATCCGTAATCCGCGGATCGTCAGCTATTGATCTCATTGCGCCCCGCCCAAGCCGAAAAGACCGTTGCCCAAATCACGAACGGCAAAAATATCAGCGCCAGCGCCCCGTAAATGATATATCGCCGCTCAAATTTGACTATCAGCCCCACGACGCAAACGAAAAGTATTATCAGAATCGCCGCATACCAAACCGGTTTAAAAAACAAATGCCAAAGCAAAGCGGAACCCGCGAATCCAACGCAAAAATCCAGCTTTTTTAAAAGCTTTTTATCGCGGTAAAAATCATAATCGAACCTTTTTGCGGGTATTCCGTACATATGAAATTTTCTACGACAAAAAGACGTTTTTAGCAATATGGAAAAAAACCGTTGCGTCCCGTCGGCAATCGGACGGTTAAACCCAAAAAAATCCCCGGAATCCGCTGAACCCGGTATCGCGTTGCTGATTTTAAGGCATAAGGCAATTTATGTCGAAAAATTTATGTTTTTTCATAACGCCAAAGGAAAAATCACTATGATATTCGCGCAACCCTCGCGAATTAAAAAACCGCGCAATCAAAACAGCGGCAAACCATATTATAAAAACAACGCTCGCGCCCGTTTAAAAACCTGAACAGATTTCCTTAACCGTAAGATATTTTTTAAATCCTTATTTAAATCCTTATTTAAATCCTTATTTAAAACAAATTTTTCATTTTTTAAAAATTATTATTCATTTTTGGCACGCCGGGCAATAAAAAGTGCTGCGGCCGGATTGTTTCTTCCTTAGTATCTCGCCCCCGCAATTATTCGGACATTTTCGGCCGTCGCGCTGATATGCCAAAAAATGCTCCTGGTAACATCCGGTACTGCCGTCCAATTGGCGATACCATTCATCCTTGCCCGACGAACCATGGCAATCAATGGCTTTTTTCAGTATTTTAATAATCGCGGCATGGAGATTAGCGGCTTCTTCGGGTTTCAACGAATTTGCCGGCCGGAACGGATCAATCCCCGCCGCGAACAATGATTCATTGGCGTAAATATTGCCGATGCCCGCGATTTTTTTCTGATCCATCAGCAATATCTTTATTGGCTTGCGCGACTTTGAAATGGCCGCCGTAAAATTTTCCAAAGTGAAGTTTTCGCGAAAAGGTTCGATCGCGGTACTCTTGTCCTCTTTATAATCCCCAATATGCTTCATCCACGCGAATTTGCGCGAATCGTTAAACAACAAGCGTGTTCCATCGGTAAAATGCAAAATTACCCGCGTAAACCGCCGGTCGAAGTTGTGTTTGGGAGTTTCTAAAAGAAGCTGGCCGTTCAGTTTGAAATGAATCAGCAGCGCGCTGCCATCGTCCAGCAATATTCGCAAGACTTTCGCGGTCCGGTCCGTACCGATTATTTTCTTTCCGGCCAAAACCGCCGGATCGCCTAAAAACATTTTTGATTCCGGCACTTCGGCCCGTTCAATGGTTTTACCGACAACCGCTTCCTGCAACTGATTTTTAATTGTTTCAACTTCCGGCAGTTCCGGCATATTTTATCAAATTAAACTTCTAAAAAAATTGCCGGCACCGGCCGGCAACCGCGACATGGGATAATTCGCGGTCCTAATCGAAAAAAAACATATCCTCGACTTTTTTATCGAACACTCGGGCGATATCGCAGGCTAATTTAAGCGACGGCACGTATTTCCCCTGTTCCAAAAACACGATTGTCTCCCGGCGCGCGCCCACCATCAACGCCAGATCCTCCTGCGTCAATTTTCTTTCGGCCCGGCACTGTTTCATACTGGTGCGAAAATTGTGTTTAGCCATTTTATTTATCCGCCAAACTATCTCGAGACTCATCGGTTCGAGTACGAACCGCCCGGCAGTCAGCCTCGAGGTAGTTTACTTTGGTTAAAAATAACAAAATATATTCTTATAATGTTATTTTAGCCTAACACCAAAATCAACGCCAGTGCTTTGTCCGCAACACCATTCGGTCAATCCCATGAAACTGTGCCATCACCCGTGATCGGTATTGGTTCCGACATCACCTTTGGTTCCTTGCGGGTCGCCAATTCCCAGAAAGCTTTTACCCGCGCCGCGTTTTCACGTAAAAAATTCCTGGCGCCGATATTTAAATAGGTTCGCAAATCCGACGATATGCCGCCCGCCTCCATACCTAACCCCTCGGCTAAATAAAGCGCCCTTGGCAAATGAAAACTTTGCGTTGCGATAATTATCGATTTTACCTTAAAAACGTATTTTGCATGATAAAGGCTTTCATAAGTGTCAAAACCCACATAATCCAGAAAAATGTCCCTTGCCGGTACTCCTTTTTCCAAAAAAAATTTTTTTGCCGCTTCAACTTCGTCATAATTATCAGTCCTGTAACCGCTCACGATTATCTTTTTCGCCTTGCCGGAATCATAAACTTCCAGCGCGGTCGCGGCCCGGTCGCGCAAGATATCTCCCATTTGACCGCTGCTGTAAACCGATGCCCCCAATACCAAAACCGCTTGGACGTCCGGTAAGCTGGCGACATCGCGATATATTTTGCGGCTTCCCGAATAAGCGACATAAATATCCGCCGCCGCCAATAATAATATCGTTCCCGCAACGATAAACGCCAAAACGACCGCTATTTTTTTTATTTTTACCATGATCATTTTAACGTATGGAACACCTTCCATTGGATCTGCTGTTTGAAAATTTCCGCGATGAAATTTTCAGATTACGGGACAAAACCGATCCCGTGGCGCGGAATATGAGATCCGGATGAAAATACTTAAGCTAAGTTCATCGGCAAATGATGAATTTGATACCGTCGGAATATGAAAATTACAGTAGGAAATCTTTAACAGCAAGTCCATTATAACAAAATTAACGCCAAACAGCTTCTTTTCTTTTGCGTTTCAAAAATATTAGCACAACCGCCGGCAAAAACAAAAGGCGGGGTCATTCCCCGCCCTCCGCGGCGCTAGAAAATCAAACGGTTTTTTGAAGCAACCAGACGGCAATATCGGCCATCGCCAGGAAAACCAGCGAGAAAAACACTACGAACAATCCGCGATTTTTTGATTTTGGCGCCAAACTCCAAGTCGAATAGCCCTTGGCTTTCAATTCGTCAAACAACGGTTTGTCCTCGGGCGCCACCCGAGCCGCCCGCCATCCCAAAAATGCCAGCACCGGCGGCAAATAAAGGAATAATAAACCGGCCAATATCAATATTTGGTAAGGCATGTAGAAATAGTATCCAAAATTATAATCGTACCAAGAAAACAACGGTTTTGTACCGAACGCTATAAATAAGAAAACCAACACCGCCGCCGTAAAAAATATTTTGGCATTGCGGCGCCTCTTCGCGTAATCCTTTGTTTTAAGTTTATCTATCAGCGCGCTTTCGTTTTTTCCGATTGCCGCCTCGCCGCTATCCAGCCGCAACGCTGCCACAACCATTCCCACGATCGTGAAACAATTGGCAAGACCCAAAAGCGCCAGCTTCCCGGGTTTCTTGCGCAAGCCCTTGAACAACAGCAAACCGGCAATAAATACCGCCGCCAACGAACACAACACTAAAAGTATCGCGGCCACCGGCCATGGGCTTGCCGCGATCGCGTACGTCCAAAGCGTTTTTAACGGCGCCTGGTCGCGCATCCAAAGATCTTCGGTCAAAAATTTCGAAGGCGCATTGATCTCGATCTTGGTATAATTGGGATCGGTTTTGTCAAAAAAATCGCTCTCTTTTCCGGAAGAATCCACAAAAGAATAATAATCGGCGCTGTAATAGTTCACCTCGGTAAAATTCTTGATGCCTTCATATATCCGCGGATTCACTAAACCAACCACTTTGATCGTCGCCGGCACGGTTTTACTGCCGTAGACACTGGTCGGCAATAACGGAAAATAGATGTTATCCGTCGGGAAATAAACCGAAATTCCTTTAATATTACTGCGTTGCGGATACGGCTCATACCTATCCGGATAACTGTAGTTGGGCATCAGAGGGATATAACTCGACGGTTGAGGATCTGTTTCGGAAGATCCGTTCCCCTCCCCGTCGTCGGTTAATGGTTGATCCGGCATCATGATCGCCCCATCCGAAGTATTCTCAAGATCCTGGATGTTGTTCCCGGCCGCTATTGCGTCGGTAGCGTTATTTATCCACGAAACAACAAAAGAATAGTCCTTACCGATATAAGCGTCCAACGCCGGAATCATGTCTTTTTGGATCTTCAACCCCTTCTTGTTGAAATAATCGTATATGCCGTTGGCGGTCTTGGCCGTGATCAACTCCGAAGACATTCCCTCCTTATCCAAATGTTCGTATACAACCACATCTTGCTTCGCCATGTCGGACGCGGTATCACCCGTTATTCCCATAGCAGTCGGCATGTCATCCGCCATGGGATGGCTGTAATAATCCGGCGATTGATTGAAAAATAACGGATATATTTGCGATCCAAACAAAATATTTTTTACTTTTGCAAGATTTGATTTCGCCGAAGAGCTTATTTCCACGCCATTCATTTCAGGCAGTTCTTCCACCATATTAATCGCTACTTTGGCCGGTTCTGCCGGTACCGGAAAAACCCAAACCGCGTTCTTGTCTTCAATATCATCGATCTTGACGCTCACGATCATCTTCTCCATCCCGTCCTGGTAGTTGATGAACGCTTGCTGATCGGATTCGTCGGAATAATCCCATTCGCCCGAATAAGGATCCCGAGGATCCTGATTGATAACCATTCCATCGGCAAACACATTGCCGATACCCATAAAGAAAAACGCAAGTACTAACAAGCCCGAAATTAGCTTTTTTTTCATTTTTTGCAAGCACCGCCATTTTTTTTAGGAACGATGCGAATAATCTTGAGGTATTCTTTAATTATAAGCGTCAAAACTCATCCGGACAAAACAAGATTTCCACAGCCGTATCGGATACTTGACAGATTTTGCAAAAAAATGAAATCATTGTATATAGTAGTTATTAACAGGATATTGCGAGGCCATCTCCCTTCAAGCAAGGGAAATTGTTTTTTTGGCCGGCAAAATCGTCTCAACATCCCAGGTCGCGCTTTCGAAAGTTAAATTCCGCAAATATATGTTTACCAAACTGTTCCAACAGTTTTTCCAGAGAAGCTGCGCTAAAAGCCAGGGTATTCTGCTTGTCATCACGGGACCCAGTGGAGTGGGAAAAGATACCACCAAAGAGCTTTTTATTAAACGCAACCCCGATTTCCATAAAATTATTACCGACACCAATCGCCAGCCTCGCGCCGGAGAAGAGAATGGGGTTAACTATAATTTTTATAGCGACGAAGATTTTAAAAAACGGATTTCGGAAGGAAAATATCTCGAATATATCGAAGTGCGCCCGGGTGAATACAAAGGAACCAGCAAAGAAGCTATTTCGGCCATCCTTACGGGAAAAAATGTTATTTGGCAGGTGGACGAATACGCCATGGCGCACATTAAAAGCATTATTCGGGAAAATATGCCCGATATTGCCGAATCGATCATCAATAAAACCGTAACCATTTATATCGCTCCGGAAGATTGGGACCAGTTGCGCGAACAGTATTTTTGTCGCGACAATAACGCCGACGAAGAAAAATTTCTTATCAAGCTTGCCCGTGACCGCGAAATGTGGTGGCAATACCACGACCGCTACGATCACATAGTTATCAATAAAAGAGGAAAAATCAACGACACCGTCGTCGCTATTGAAAAATTGGTCGCCAAAAAGGTCCGATCGCTTGCCGGTACCGCCATGACCACGACCGCGGCGATACTTCACTAATTAAGATCAAGCGCAGCAAGCTGCGATTTTTTGTTGCCCAAATTCAGAAATGAAAACTATAAAGATCGCCAAATTCCTCTCTGAAGCCGGCATCGCTTCCCGCCGCAAATCCGAAACTTTGGTCCGGCAAGGCCTGATTTTTGTTAACGGTAAAACCATGGTTGACCCGGCGCGCCGCGTCGATCCTATAACCGATAAAGTGGCATACAAAGGTAAACCGGTTGTTCCCGCCGCATTAGTCTATTATCTGCTCAACAAGCCTGTCGGTTACACTTCTACGACCGATGATCCCCACGCCGCCAATTTGGTTACCGAATTGGTTCCGGCATCGCCAAAAGTCTGGCCCGTCGGCCGCCTTGATAAATATACTTCCGGTTTGCTCATCCTTACCAATGATGGCGAACTCGTCCAACGTCTCACTCATCCGAAATTCGAGATCGAGAAAGAATACGAGATCGTTACCAACATTCCCTTGACCGCAACCGATATCGCCCTGATCCGGCGCGGCATGCGTCTCGAGGACGGCTTCATAAAACCCGACCGTTTCGAAGTGGCCGGCGCCAAACTCTATCGCGTTATTATTCATTCCGGCAAAAAACGCGTCGTCCGCCGTATTATCGAAAAAACCGGCAAATCTGTCGCGCGGTTGAAAAGAGTAAGAATTGGTTCCCTTGTTCTCGATAATTTGCACCCCGGCAAATGGCGCCGCCTCGACCCTCAAGAAATTAACCGGCTGGCCGACAATCCCGAAAACGCTCGCCGCCGGTATCTCTAATGCCAAGCGTTGCCGGATTTCAAAAAATCTTCCATTTCAGCCATTATTTGATCACTGTTGTTTAAAACCAGAATATGATTGGCGTTATCCAATATCTTTAGGCGTGCGTTGGGGATTTTTTTTGCCATCAGCACCGAATCCGCCACTGGGAAAACCGAGTCTTTCCGGCCATGGACTATCAGCGAAGGGGTATTGATTCGCGCCAATACGTTGTCCGGGTCGAAAATCGCGGATCGGCTTAAGCAATGGCGGTAAACATGAATTGAAGTATTTTTCACATCAAGATATATCCGCCGCCAATCCCAATCGCCGTTATGGCGAAATTTGGAATAATCGACTTCAACCCCGTACCTTTCTGAAAAAACCGGGGCCGAAAAAATATCGCCAACCGCAAAAATCAACCGCGCCAAACGTCCTCTGATGGTTTTGTTTATCCGATAATCCGGCGCCAGCAGGATTAAACCCTCGGTCTTTTCCGGATATTTAGCCGCAAAATCCAATGCCAGCAAAGCTCCAAACGAATGCCCCACCAAAAACATTTTTTTAACGCCCAGTATCAACGCCATTTCGTAAATATCGTCGGCAATCAGATCCAACGAATAAAAATTGCCGTCTTTTTTCTTGAACGATTTGCCGTGGCCTCGTAAATCAAAAAACAGTAAATTACACTTATCGTTAAAATACTGCCCATAAGACTTCCATGCGCCGCAACAGCCTGAAATCCCGTGGATAAAAACCAAACAAGGCCGCCCGGGTTTAAAATCATTATGATGGAAATAAACCCCGTTTTTCAAATATTCCTCTTCCATATCATCGGTCACAATTAAAATTATACCATCAAATCAAAGTTTCGGCGACCGTTTGTATCAGTTTGGAATTATATGAAAATCGGCTAAAATTAAATCTAGGGAAAAATATGGATATATTTAATATACTTATCAATAACCAACCGCTTGTTTCCGGATTTCTGGCTTGGTTTTTCGCTCAATTCATTAAAACGGCGCTCGCTCTGGCGCACGGCGTCAGCCGCCAGGCTTTTCAGCGTTTTTGGGCCAGTGGCGGATTTCCCAGCTCGCACGCCTCCTCGGTAACCGCTTTAGCCACCTCCTGCGGCCTTCAATTCGGATTCGACTCGCCTTTTTTCGCCATCTCCGCGGTTTTCGCCTTGATAGTGATCTACGACGCATTTACCGTGCGTCAAGAAGCCGGCAAACACGCCGAGGTACTGAACCGGATGCTGGAAGATATTTATCTTCACAAAAAATTTGAATTTGACCGGCTGAAAGAACTTTTGGGCCACACGCGCTTTGAAACGTTCTTCGGTTTGCTGCTTGGGATTATCACCGCGTATTTTGTTACCCGATAACAAATGCGGCCGAACAAAAAATCCTCTTGGAGGATTTTTTGTTTCAAGAACGATAAGCTCGGTTGGCTTGGAGCAGCTGTACCGGAACTTGGCCGGATTAGTCCGCGTCCGGCTGGCCGTTTTGAAACATATTATTGTTTTCCGGAACCGGTCCGCCCGCTCCCAACATTACCGCTTCTCCAATCGTGATTGTTCGCGCGATAACGCTGCCATCGGGACCCTTGCTTCCCCTCGCTGAAATATTTATCCCCGCAACCACATCCTTTATCGTCGCCGTTTCGCTTTTGATGATCCGGGCATCGTTGGCCAGAATTACCGCGCTCTCAGTCCCGTCGGAAAGCTTGATAGTGATCTTGGGACCGTCAATCGCCGTTATTTCACCGTTAACAAACCCTCGATTATTATCTTCCATGCGGCCTGCGACATTGGTATCACCCGCCTTTTGACCGCGCGCGATCTTTTGCCCGGTTCGTGTCCCTTGTTGCGGCATACCGGACAATGTGCCCCCGTAATCCCGCACCATCATTGTCGTCACGGTAACAATATCATTCTCTGACTTCGCGCCGCTGACAGTCACCGATTGCCCCGCTGCCAGATCCTCCGCCGCCAACTTGGTTGTTTTTAATATCGGAGTCATTCCCGAACAAAAAACTATTGTTGACCCTCCCTTGCCTAAATTAAGAGTTATACTTTTATCCCCCACGCTCGCTACCGTGCCGCTGACTGTCACAGAATCCACTTTTGTCCGGCTGCCTTGAACGCGTCCGGAATCATTCTGCGAATTTTGCGCTGCCGATTGAGCCGGTTTATTTTTCGCCTGTATTCCCTGCCAAAGACACAATCCGGCGACAATAATCGCCGCCGCCATTGAACCGATAATCGATTTTTTATTCATATTTTTTACTGTCTGCCATTCGCGCAAGGCTTCCGGCATTTAATTGTTATTGCGCTGATCGTAATTATTCATAACGCAGCGCGTTGATTGGATTAAGTTTGGCCGCGCGCCATGCCGGATAATACCCGAAAATGATCCCGATCGCCGCCGAAACCCCGAACGCCACCACAATCGAAACCCAGGAAACTACGGTAGTGATTCCGCCAAAATGCGCCACCGTCAAACTGGCAAGCCAGCCCAAGATCACACCGATAACCCCCCCAAAAAAAGTTAATGTTACCGCTTCCGCCAAAAATTGCACCGTAATATCGCTTTTCTTGGCACCGATCGCTTTGCGCAAACCGATCTCGCGCGTCCGTTCGGTTACGGTCGTCAGCATCATATTCATGATACCGATACCGCCTACCAGCAAAGATATGCCCGCGATCGACGCCAACAGCATTGTCAGCGTCCCGGCGATCGAAGACGCGCTTTGCGCGATGTCCGCCTGGTTCATTATTTGGAAATCTATCTTGGCCTCGTCGGTAATTTTGTGCCGCGCCATCAATAATGCCGTCACATCGATCTCCAGTTGATCCAATACTGACTGGCTTTCACCTTTGACACTGATCGTTCCTACCTTGTTGCTTCCCAAAATATATTGTTGCGCCGTTAAAAGCGGAATATAGATTAAGTCGTCCGAATTCGACATGCCGCTGCTTCCCTTGGAAACGGTCACGCCAACCACCTTGAAATTCATATTATTGAAACGAATCGTCTGCCCGATAGGATCAACATCGACCCCGAAAAGGTCTTCCGCGGTCGTCGGCCCCAGAACTGCCACCTTGGCTCTGGCACTGTTATTGGCATCGGTAATAAAATTTCCACTGGCAACCGAAACATTACGCACCTGGGAATAATCCGCCGTTACGCCATAAACCGAAGTATTGGTATTATTGCCTTTGGCCGTCACCTGCGCGCGCGACGAAGTTTGTGGCGCCGCCGCCACCACCCCCGCCAGGGTTTTTATCGCTTCCGCGTCCGCCAACGTCAGGGTGTTGGCACTGCCCCGGCCGCCCGATACCTGCTGACCGACACCGCGCGAAAATCCCGGCATCACCATCAACAAATTCGACCCTAAAGATTCGATGCTTGAAGTTATCTTGCTCGAAGATCCCTGCCCGATCGATACCATCGTGATCACCGAACCGATACCGATTACGATACCTAAAATCGTCAGCCCCGAACGGGCCTTATTTGCCAGCAAAGATGAAAATGTTTGTTCTAACAGATCGGATACTTTCATTTTCGGTATTTTATGATTGATCTTTACGCGACATCTTCATTGCGTCGATTGATTTATGGCCGTTGCGCTCGTCAGTCACAATCTGGCCGTCCCTGACCGCAATTATTCGATCAGCGTATTCCGCGATATCTCGCTCATGGGTGATCAAAATTACGGTATGTCCCTGCTGGCGGTTCAACTTCTGGAATGTTTCCATCACGATCTCGCCGGTTTTGGTATCCAAATTCCCCGTAGGCTCATCAGCCAGAATCATTGAAGGTTTGTTTACCAGCGCCCGCGCGATCGCCACACGTTGCATTTGGCCCCCGGAAAGCTGGTTTGTATAGTGGTTGTGATATTGCTCCGTCAGTCCCGCCTCGATCAAAGACTCTTTAGCCCGCCTGGTTCGCTCCCTTCGCTCAACGCCCGCGTAGACTAGCGGTAATTCGACATTGCGCAATACCGTAGTGCGCGGCAGCAAGTTAAAAGACTGAAACACGAAACCGATCTTGTTTTTCCGGATCTCGGCCAATTCGTCATCGGAATATTTGGCAACGTTCTTGCCGTCCAAAAAATAATCTCCGCTCGTAGGCACGTCAAGCATTCCCAAGATATTCATCAATGTCGATTTCCCCGACCCTGAAGGCCCGATGATTGCCACGAACTCCCCGTTCTTCACTGAAAACGAAATTCCCTTGAGAACCCTGGCCTCCACCTCGCCGGTTTTGTAGATTTTAACGATATTTTTGCATTCGATCATGACATTGTAACGATTACGCGAACCGCCGGAAAAAAACTAATCGCGGGGCCCGCCGTCCATCATGAACAATCCGCCCGCGCCTCGCGTACTGCCGGAAGTTGGAGTCGTCGATCTTGAAGTTGTCGCCGTCGACTTGGCGCTGGAAATGACTATTTGTTCATTCTCGCTCAAACCGCTCTTGATTTCGATATTCGTACCATCGTCCAGCCCGGTCGTCACCATTTTTTGAATCACTTCCCCCTGCCCGCTGGCGCCCGAAACCGCCGTCGATGGCGCCAGCACGTAATACGTTCCGTCGTCGGCAATCTTTATCGCTGTCGACGGCACCGTCAATACGTCCTGCGCAATATCGGTGATAATGGTTACCGCCGTGCTCATCCCGGGTTTTACTCGGCTATCGGTCGAATCGAGAGCAATCGTAACATCGTACTCCACCACGCCTGAACTCACCGTGCCAATCATCGCCACTTCAGACACTTTTCCGGTCATTGTCAAATCATTGATCGCATCAAAAGTCAGCGTCGCCTGCCGACCGACTTTCACTTTGGCGATATCCACTTCGTTGAGCGAAACCGTAACCGCCTGGTTATCAGTAATCACGGTCGCAATCGTTGTTCCTGCCGTCGCTTTATCTCCCTTCTCAACCTCCACCGCCGCTACCGTCCCATCGAACGGCGCGGTAATTGTATATTTGGCCAGCGCTTCCTGGGCATCGATCAGCGCCCGCTGCTTTTGTTCCACCAAATATTTCGCCGATTGCACATCGGTTGCCTTGGGAGCCGCCCGTAAATCATCCAAAATCTGTTGTTTCTCGCTCAAGACGCGCTGGTCGCTTTCGATCGCGTATTTGGCATTATTAATCGCCTGTATCGCCGAAAGCAGGCTGCTCACATACGAATTCGCGGTTGTCGTATAACCGGCAAGATTTGTCAGCTGCGTATCCGCAAAACTCTGGGGAACAAGATTGTGATTCTTAAGATTATCTTCGTAATTTTGGATCACATTGCCGACATTTTTCAGCGCGTCCGCAACCGCTTTGCTTGTTGTATAGGTTTCGTTTAACAGCGTCTCGATATCGGCTTCGCCGGAAAACTGGCTCGTCGATTTGTAATTCTCGAAATTTGTATCGTAATTTTTCTTCGCAGTTCGGTAAGAAGATGCCGCCTTCGTCATCAAGGTCGACGCCGAAGAATCGTAAATTTTGATTGAATTATAATAATAATCCAGATAAGTTGGAGAAGACTGCACCACATAGTCGTTGGCATCAGTCGCGATTTCCTGCAAACCTCCGATTATGATCGGAAGCTGATTGAAAACCGTCGCCACCGCGCTAAATCCCGCCTGGTAAGAATCGCTAAGATCCGATTTATCGTTATCCAGATTTTTTTGCGCGGCCAATACCGCATTTTCGGCTTGGATTATGCTCAGTGAATTATCAGGATTTAAAACATTATCCAACGAAACCTGCGCGTTATATAAAGCCGCTTTGGCGTCATCGACCGACCCTTGCGCGTCGCTGTTGTCGATCCGGACAATAACATCGCCCGCCTTCACTTTTTTCCCGGCGGCAATCGCCACCTGAATAATCGTTCCCGAAACTTCCGGCACGATACTCGTTTGCTTGTACGCCTGAATCTGGCCGGTCCCCGAAACCGTCTGCATTACCGTGCCGGAAACCGCCTTACCGTAAGTATAGGTTGTTACTGCAGTTGTTTTTTTGTCTATTCCGAACATATAATATCCGCCCGCGGCCAAAACCGCGACGACAATTGCGGAAATTATCTTATGGCGTTTGATTGCGGATAATATTTTATTCATAATCTTTTATTTAACTGCCGGAATCATCGGTTCGATTGCAAATCGCTGGCGCCCAAGGTAGTTTATTCCGAAACAAACCCCAAAACAAGCCCTTAAAACCGACGGAATGATACTTCCTTGAATACCCTTGAAAGAATGCGGATACCGCGTTAGCGGCATCCTTTCCGTTAAGACCGCCGGCCGCGGTCTGAAACCGCGGCCGGTGAAATATATTAAAAATATATTTTTGATTGAGGATCGGGTTCGGGTATTGATTATTGGATTTTTTGATTTCGTTTTTGCTTCTCGCTATTGATACTACAAAGCTAATTTCCGCCTTCTTTCACTACACCCCGTACCAGCCCGCTTTTATCCGGGTTAAACTCCGCCGCCGCGATCGGCGGATCGCAATAACACGGATTTTTAATGTCCGCGAGCTACCGGCCTCCGGCCGTCGAACAGACCGATTCCCCAAGCTTCAATTTGCGAATCGGCAAGTTCACCCATTACCACGATTCGATCGCCAACTTTGAAATCCGCCCCCAAAGGCAGTTTTGTTTCGGGGGTAACAACAATCAGCAGTTCCTCCTCTTTGCGATTGGCTATGATATAATTTTGCCCCACAATTTGCGTGATCTTGCCCTCATGAATATCGCCGTGGCGTTCCGGATCCAGGTCGCGATAGATCCCCATCGCGCATGGCGGTGGTCCGCCGGCCGGCGGACATTCGGCCATCATTTTGTGAAAAGGCGTCATTGCCACCAATAATCCGCCCGCGCCGACCAGGAACAATACCGCCAAGCCTGAATATACTAATGGTACTCTGTAGGCAAACGAATAGTGCCGCACCAGCAACTCCAATATTACGATAAAAATCAGCACCAGCAAGATCAACACCCAAGGAAGCGATTTTAAAAACAGCACTATCCCGGGCCAACCGAAAGTCGGCGCCATCGAAATACCGGTTTCATGGGCCACAAACATTAAAAGGCTCGCCAGATAAAGCCCGGCTAGCGCTGCAAGCACGATTCCGACTGCCCACAACGATGCGCGCAATACAAAATACCATTTTGGCCGCATTTTCAGCCGTCCGCCTTTGACGGAAGCCATTATTTGATCCTTTAACAAACCTACGGAATCGCAATTTTTTCTTTCTTGGCCGTTCTCCATAAAATTTACTGCTAATTTTTTCTAAAAAATATTTTCTTGTTTGCCGGGATGTTCTTCTTCGATTATTTTCTTTAACATCAGCTTCCCCCGTTGCAAACGGATACCGATCGTCGATATCGGCAAATGGATCACGTCGGCGATTTCGCGGTAGCTCATCTCTTCAAAATAATACAATATTAACGGCTCGCGATATTTCGCCGGCATTTTTTCCAGACACCCGTCCAACAGCCGTCGCAAGTCCTGGCGATCCACGTCCGCGTCCGCGGTTTCCGCTGCCGCCGGATGCGGCAGCAGCAAATCAAAATCGATGAACGATATCCTTTCCGCCTTCTTCTTTTTTAACGCGTTGATAAATTCGTTATGAGCAATCCGATATATCCAGGGAGAAAATCTTCTCGACGCATCAAAACTCTTGATATTCACGTAAGCCTTCACGAAAACATCCTGCACGATATCTTTTATGTCGTCGGGATGCGACAGGAACTTCCCGGCGTATCGAAAGATCTTCTTTTCGTAACGCTCCAAAAGAACCGAAAATGCATCCGCATCGCCGTTTTGAACGCGCGCCGCGATTGCCTCGTCCGTTTCCTGGATTATGTTGGCATTCTCCGGATTCATACCGATATCATTTTCTCTGGCGGCTTCCGCGAATAATAATCATAAGGTTGGTTGTTGAATTTGAAGCGTGGCATCGCCGCGTTAAAAATTTCACGGCCGGGAAAAAATGAAAGGCGGAACGAATAATATGCAAGCAAAGTATAATTATTATTCGCGAAAGCCGTCTCTGGTTCAAAAATACTTTTTCTCCTTAAAAATGCGCGGTGCAATTTAATACAACGCGCATTCTTGGTTTATTTCAATTAAACTCTTGTTATTCAGCCACGCCGCATTGCTCAAAAACCTTGGGTACCGCGCTCCGCACCGCGCTGCCAGCCTGCGAAACCGTATAATATCTCCCGTCGTCAAGTTTGGCGTAATAACAGAAGAAACTGGAATAAGGTACGTTATTTAATCCGCAATAAACAAAATCCGTTCCGCAAACCGCCTTTTTCGCGGTGTAATTGCCGAACAACGGATCTTGCTCGATATTACTCAAATAAGCACCGATCTGCTCCGGAAAACCGTGCGCCTTGCCGCCACAATCACCCGCCGTCAAGCTGCAGGTATAATAAGATCCATGTTCGCCGAACCACAACTTCTGCGCCTCCGCCAATTTATCCAAATCCTCCTTGCGCTTGGTATCGTTTATCGAAACAATTGTTGTTTCCGTTGCGGTATTCCCGGCCGTCGGCGGCAGCGATTGCGCGGACTGATCGGATGAAACCGCCGTCAATTCGCCGCCAGTTTCATTACTGGTGGTTGTTGTCGCATTCTCCGTTTCGCCGGAATCTGTTGTTTGGCTTTTATCAACGCCCGTATTCTTCAAAATAGTTGGCTTGGTTTCGTCAAAACTCTGCGTTTGATGTTCCGGCGCGATAAAAACAAAATACCACCCCGCCGCCAGTACGATCGCGACAATACCAACGATTGTTATGATCGCTACCAAAGACAATTTTCTAGTCTTGGTTTTAATCTTTTTGATCTTGGTTTTCTCGAAGTTGACCGCCGCCTCTGGCAATTCCGTTTTGGGACTCGGCGGCGCGTTCCGATTCTGTACCGCAATGAATGCCTCCTCGATCGCGTCTTCAGACCAACCGGCTTCGCGCAACGAATTCTTGATCGCTGCGTTCGGAACCCCCCTTTTAAGCTCCTGTTCGATATACATGAATAAACGCTGATCAATCATGTTTTAAAATTAAGATAATAAAAGAAACCGAAAAAAGACAAATGCCGATACCATAAACATTATATCATTGACGCCGCGTCAAAGTAAACCTTTTCTAAGACCAAACCCCTTAAGACCAAATCAAGATCGCGCTGAAGGCCAAGCACGGTTTTACCGCCCCGCAAAAACTCCTCGGCAGGCAAACGGCGATTATCAATATCGGTCATAAATTTAATCAACCGATCCGTTGTTTTCTTCTTTTTCAATCATTCCCAGATCAACCATCGTCTTGTAAACAATTTCCGCGATCGAAGTAGCTTCTTTTTTTCCCTTGGCGTGATGATCAAAATATGCGGCCAATGATTCCTCGTTATATTCAATTACGAATTTATCGCCGGTATCAAGATTGACGCGCCCTCAACCGCTTCGCCCGGATTGACATAGGCCGGATTGCCGACATCAATATCGGCTTTTTTCAAAATTCCCGACGCGGATTTACCGTCCAAATCGGTAAATGGTTTCAAAACTTGATTTCCTTTCTTTTTGTCAAACTGAAATGCGTCTTAAACCGCGAATTTTTCCAATTTTCGCGCGCGGCCTGCTTGAATTTTTCGTCGCTTTCGGCCTCGGTAGCCGCATTCAGCTCTTCCCGCGATTTAACTCCTGTCAAATGTAATTCTTGCCGCTTCTCCGGCATAATTAAAATTTTTTTCTTGCATATTTTTTTAGTTGTCAGTTTAAATAAAAAAATTATTTTATCTGAATGATCTCGTACTCAATCCGGCTTCCCTGAGTTGCCAGCACCACTTTGCATCCCACCGATTTGCCGAAAATCGCCTCGCCCAGCGGCGATTTATAAGAAATTTTACCGCAAAAAACATCCGCCTCGTCGGGCCCGACTATCTGATACTCCTCTTGCGCGTCGCCCGTCGCCAATACCACCGTCGTTCCGATTCCCACTTTGTCGTTGCCTCCTTTATTAATTACGCGCGCGCTGGCGATAATCGTTTTCAGTTCGGCAATACGCCCTTCCATAAATGCTTGTTGCTCCTTGGCTTGATGGTACGCCGCGTTTTCCCGCAAATCGCCGAAAGATATCGCGTAATTTAATTTATCGGCCAGTTCTTTGCGCTTCACATTCTCCAACTCGTACAATTCGTTTTTCAATTTTTCCAGCCCGTCGGGCGTCAGATAATTTTCCATAAAAGATATTGCTTATATTTACCAATTTACACCAACCGGCTCTTTTTTCAATTTACCCGATTCAATCCGCCGCTTTTTTCCCAAACGATAATCTCCGATTCCGGCCGACATAATCAGAAGAAATTTCGGTTTGCGCGAAATCTGAAAATTTCGTCGCGTAAATATTTCCGCGGCAGATCTGATCTTTAATCCGGCATTTTTCATGTTTTTTTCGATTTCTTCCCGCGAAAAATACGAAAAAATCTTTGTTATCCGTCAGCTTGCTGTCCATCTCAAGGCCCTCGCCTTCCCCCAATTTCATCCTTATGTCGATTATATTCTCTTTTTTCAGAATCCGATAATGGTTGATCAACGTCTCGGGAATATTTTTTTCAAGACGCAACAATACGGCATGAGCCAAAATTTCGTCGGAATAGTCATCTGGAAATCCCAATTTAAAACCATCTATTTTCAAAAATTTCGCCGCCGGAACATATTTTTTTGCTTCCCCGAGGAAAACATCCGCGGCATCGATTCCGGTTACCGCAAACCCGCCTCAACATTTTTTTGAATCGCGCCCGCCAAAACAACCCGCATCCAATACCCGCCCGCCTTTAGGCAATCTTTTACTAATTCGGGCAAAAATTCCAAATTGATTGAAACCGCGTTTTCAATATGCCCCTTACCTAGTTCTCGGTAAGTCTTGGCGGTTTTTTTGTAATCATCGGATGTCATTTTTTTGCCGCGCTTATCCCCGCCAGCCGGCCCGTCGACCAGCATTGCAACAAGTTATATCCGCCGGTCCGGCCATGGACATTCAGTATTTCACCGGCAAAAAAGAGATTGGCGATTATTTTCGATTGCATTGTTTTATCGTCGATATTTTCCAAAACTACGCCACCGCCGGTCACCATCCCCGCCTCAATATCCGGCAAACCCGCCACATCCAAACGCAGATCAAGTATCGCCGCGGCCAAACGCCGCCGCTCTTCGCGCGTAATATTGTTGACGGTCTTTTCGGCCGCGACATTGGCAATTTCGCAAATCGCCTCCGCGATATTTTGAGGAATGATCCGGGCCAGCGAATTCGCCGCCTGCCGATTGGGATTTTTTACGAACATCGCCCGCAAATCGTTATTAAGCCGGTCCAAATTGTTCTCCGGCAAAAGATTTATCGAAAGCGCCACCGGCCCGGATTCGATCAACTCACCGATACGCAAACTCATTCCCAAAATTACGGGGCCGCTCAATCCAAAATGGGTGAATATCAATTCGCCCGTTTGGCTAAAAATCTTTTTACCGTTCTGCAACACCGTGACTTTGGGCCGCTTAAGACTCACTCCGCTCAACTTTTTGGCCCAAGTCTGGGCGGTTTTAAGAGGCGTCAGGGCGGGTTTTAATTTTTCGATACGATGCCCCATATCGTACGCGAAATCGTAACCGTCGCCTGTCGAACCCGTCGCCGGATATGATTTGCCTCCGGTTGCCAAAATATAATTCCTTGCTTTGATGCTCCCGTCGTCAGCCAGAAGCACTTCCGAAATTTTTCCGCCATCCTTCTTGACTGCCGCTACCGCCACGCCGAAAGCGATTTCCACTTTTTTTCTTTTCAACTCTGCGGCCAATGCTTCCAACACTTCTTCGGCCAAGCCGCTTTTTGGAAAAACGCGGCCGTTATCTTCGACAACGGTTTCAATTCCCAAGTCGTTAAAAAACCGTATTGTTTCCTTCGGTCCGAACTCCGAAAACGCGTGGAATAAAAACGGCCCGGTCGCACCGTAATTTATCACCAGCGTCCGCAAATCGCTTTCGTTATTGGCAAAATTACACCGCCCGCCGCCGGTCAACAGCAGCTTTTTTCCCAAGATATCGTTTTTCTCAAGCAATACGGTTTTTGCCCCGAACCCGGCTGCTTGGATCGCCGCCATCATTCCTGCCGGACCGCCGCCAATCACCGCCACATCATAAATTTTGTTTTTATCCGCCATTGTTTTTTTGTGATTGATCGTAAAAAATATATTTCCCGAATGTGTTTCGATATCGCGAGGCGTTGATCCGCGGATCATCCAAGGGAATGCCTCCTTGGGAATCTTTGAAATCCGCAACCTTGAAACAAGACCTTAAGGAATTACAGATTTTAAAACTTATTACTCCGATAATAACTCCCGCCATGATAATTGCAATCCCGAACCAATAAAAAAATATTTTCAAAATATATTTCGGTTTCCGTCTCGCACAGCAAACACGGCCCGATATCGCTTCGTTTTCTCCGGCGCATTTATTTTTTGTCATTACCTTGCAACCGATCTGATCATCTGCTAAAACTTAAATATAATAAATCCCAAAAAAAAATTAATATGGAAACAGATACCGCGAAACCGCTTCCCGCTCAACCCGCCGAGCAAGAAAAAATCGGCCGCGTTAAGGGCGGTTATCTTATTGCCGCCGGCAGTTTTAAAATACTGGAACAAAACAAATCGATAATGTTATTCCCGCTGTTTTCTTTAATCATCAATCTGGCAATCATCGGCATCGGTGTTGCCGGTTATTGTTATTTTACGGCTACCGGCGCGATCGATCCGAATGCTGCCCAAGACTCGCAGGTAACTTCCCAAAATATATACTATTACCTGGGATATTTTCTGCTTTACATTGTTGTAGTATTCATCGCTTCCTTCTTCCATGCCGGAATGATCGCGATGGTCAATGCCCATCTTAAGGGCCGGAAAATGTCGTTTAGCCAGGGATTTGGCATCGCGGTCAAACTATCCGGCAAAATATTGTGCTGGTCGGTGATCGCGGCCACGATCGGCGTTATTCTTACTATCGCCAACCGTTTCAAATCAATCAGCCGGATCATCGCTAATATTTTTGGCGCCGCTTGGGATATCATTACTTTCTTTATCCTCCCGGTTCTGATTCTTGAAAAAGAAACTGTCGGCGGCTCAATCAAACGTTCCGCCGCCGTCTTTAAAAGCAAATGGAGCGAAACTATCATTGCCAATTTTTCTCTTGGGTTGTTCTTTATGGTCGCCATACTTGGTGTTTTTTGCATGATGCTTGTTTTTGTTTTCCTGGCCCAGCCGCCAGTTTCGATCATGATTTTACTCGGCATTCTGTTCCTGCTGTTCCTGGTCGCGATCATTATTGTAGCTGAGGCGATCGAAAGCATCTATCGCACCGTCCTTTACGATTATGCCGTTAACGGCCGAATCGCCCGAAATTTCGCGCCCGAACTCATCACCAACGCGATCAAAACCAAAAAATAAACTATCGCGGGTCCAAAACGCCGCGATAGTTTGATTCCCCGCCATTAATCCCCGGGGCAAAGCCCCGAGGTATTGCACTCAATAAAGCGTCTTCCTTGAAACTCCAATTTCGATCTGTTTCTGGCCATTAAAAAACTCCGCCTGGATCGGGCGGAGTTTTTTGTACCGGCAAGCCGCTATTCGATTTCGTAAGTAATATTCACGTTCGATTCAATCTTGTTCTGGCCGGTTTGGATTGTTGGTGCGGGCGCGCTTTTTTCCGTCACCCCTGCTGCCGCCCGATCATAAGCCATCGTATAAGTCGGAGAGTATCCGCCTTCGTTGTAACCGGTGATTTTTCCCAGTTTCACCTCTAATTGGTCGGCCAAAACTTGAGCCTTGGCCTTGGCATCATCGATCGCCTGTTTACGGGCCTCTGCCCGCAGATCATCAGGATTATCGATCGTAAACCGAAGATCGCCCACTTCATTTGCGCCCGCGATGGTCGCTTCCTGGATTATCTGGCCGATCTTGGACATGTTATCCTGGCGCACCTTCACTGTCAGTGTCTGGGTTATATCGTACCCCGACAATACCCGTTGGCCCGATGGATAATAAACTTCCGCCGCCGATCCGGTTTCCGCCGCAACGTCGACGTAATCGTAATGCGGATTGATATTGAAACCGCTGGTCTGTAAATCATCCGCCGCAATTCCCAATTTTTTAACTGCCTCGATCACTGCGTTCATTTTATTGCTGTTATCATTCATTGCTTCGTTTACGGTTTTTGCCTCGCTGACTACGGAAAAATCCATTGTTGCCAGATCGGGGCTGGCGTAAACCTTGCCGCTTCCATCAACCGTGATCGTGCTTATCGCCGCCCCTTGGCGCCCGATATATTTGCCTTCTTTGAACGTATTGGCTGCCAAAATACCGACATATATCGTCAAAATTAAAAACAGCAAGTTCAATACCGTACCTCGGATTCTTGTTTGTTCTCCTAAAATTTTTTCCATTTTTTTTCGATGTAAAAATATATTTCCCGAATGTGTTTCGATACCGCGAGACATTGATCCCGCGGATCATCCAAGGGAATGCCTCCTTGGGAATCTTTGAAATCCGCAGCCTTGAAGCAAGACCTTAAATAATTACGGATTTTAAAAGATTTCCCCTCGACCTTTTGATATTGGTACAAAACCATCTTAAAAAAATACGAAACGTCTATTTTGGCGGCGCTCACCGCCAGATTCGACAATACCAATTCGTATTTCAAATCCCCGCAAGCTTCAGCAAAAAACCAATCCCGACCCCGACCGCTGCCGTAAGAAGATAACTCAGGAAATAAACTCCGATATTCTTTACCAATCCCGTCTTATAATGATATTTCATCAGCAAATGAAAGATATAAAAAGAAATTCCGGCATAAAATAAATACCACGCCCAATCCGGCGGCATCATTGCGAGCGGTAGCATGAACCAAAGGATGGCGAACAGCGCGCAGAGCCCGCCCAGCGCCGCCGCGATCCGGAACGAAACCCGGAATCTGGCATTCGGTATCCCGATCTTTGAGATCAAATACAATATGGCCGCGTACAGCAGAATCGCCCCCGCCAATACTGCAATCATTAAATATAGAACGAAAATTATTCCCATTTTCTCAAAAATTTAATACCTCAATATCATTATCGCCCATCAACCGGCAAAAATTCAAGGACCGCGGCTTCAAGCCGCGATCTCTTCACTCTATTCCCGGTTTTAATGGGCCAGGTGGTATCGATAATCTTCGTAATTTCCAAAGTAATGGTTAAGCTTTCCGTCTTTTATTTCCCAAATATGATTACAGACTTCATTCAAGATGTAACGATCGTGGCTTACAAGAATTATTGTACCCTTATACTCCTTGAACACCTGAGTGATCACTTCCTTGCTGGGCAAATCCAAATGATTGGTCGGCTCGTCCAGCAGTAGCATATTCAGATTTTGCAGGATTAATTCGGCCAGCGCCGCGCGCGCCCGCTCGCCGCCCGACAAACACTTTATCCTTTTTTTTTCCACATCGTTAGGTGAAAATAGCAGCGCGCCCAGCACCGCCCGGATCCGTTCATCAGCTTCAACGGTCTTTGACGCCACTTCGTCAAGTATCGATTTTTCCGGATCAAGATTCTCATGCGCTTGCGCGTAATAACCCGCGCGCGCCCGGCTATCAACGACGATCTTTCCCTTTAATAGCGGCATATTTCCCAAAATGCTCTTAAGCAGAGTTGATTTTCCCATGCCATTACTGCCGATAATCCCAACCTTGTCGCCCCATTCCACCTCGATTTTGCCTTCCTGGACAAACAGCGGCTTTTCTTGGGGACCGATACTGATGTTGTCAAGCTTCATCACGCTCCGGCATAATTTTGTCCCCGCGTCGAGCTTTATGCGGATATCCTTCCCCGGTTCTTCGGGTAATTCGATCAGTTCCATTTTTTCCAGCATTTTGATACGGCTTTGCACTGCGCTGGCTTTAGTCGCCTTATAGCGGAAACGGTCAATGAATTCCTGCTGCTGTTTTAAGTAATTCTGTTGGACTTTGTAATCCTTTTCCAACCGCTCCCGCCGTTCTTGCTTTTCGACCAAGTAATCCGAATAACGGCACTGGTATTTTTCCAGTCCATGGTGCGTCAGCTCGTAAGTTTTATCGCACACGCGGTCCAAGAAATAACGGTCGTGCGAAACGCAAACGATTGCTTTATTCCAGTGGATCAAAAAATTTTCCAGCCACTCGCAGGTTTCAATATCCAAGTGATTGGTCGGCTCGTCCATGATGATCACGTTCGGGCTGGTCAGAACCACTTTGGCTAAAGCCAGCTTGGTGCGTTCGCCGCCGCTCAATGTCGCCACGGTCCGGATCCACGATTCTTTCGCAAAACCGAAATCGTTAAGCAGCCTCTCGATCAATCCTTCATGGCGGTAACCGTCGTTTTGCTTATAAGTTTCCAGTAATTGCAGATATTCCATCGCCTCACTTTCGGTAAGCGCCCCTTCCCGATCTTTTTTCTCTAACGCGTTCTTTTTATCCATCAGCACTTTCATTTTCGGATTCGCCGAATGGATCTCCTCGAACACCGTGTTGGCCAGCGAATCCCAATGGGTTTCTTGCGGCAGATAACCTATGCGCGCCAGCCGATGCAATTCGCGCGTTCCCTCGTCGGCTTCTTCCTCACCGATAATGATCTTCAATAGCGTGGTCTTGCCCATGCCGTTGGCGCCCACGATCGCGATCCGGTCGCCGGGCATCACTTTCATCCGCGCGCCCGAAAACAGCTCTTCCTTACCGTAGGTTTTGGCGACATTCTTTAATATGACCAAGGGATCGCCAATCGCCATCGCGCCGCTTTTAGCCAAATTTTTCGGAATTTTTATCTTATTTGATTTGATTTCTTCCATGGTCGTGAATTCCCGTTTTCAAACAAAAAACAGGGTTATTACCTAAAACAAATTAACCGTTAAAAACGGCTGGTAAATCCCCCTGCGTCAGTTTATCAACTTATATTCGGTATGGTCGTAAAAAATTTTCAATGTTTTTTAATATTCTACCGTACCACATTATTGTATCACGATTACCGCCAAAATCAACTCTCAGTATTGTACAATGCAACATGAGCACGAAATGAAATCCGATTCCGGCGCAAGAT
>CAZUST010000006.1:0-48349 GCA_964623335.1 uncultured Candidatus Saccharibacteria bacterium | reverse complement strand
TGTTTGCAACTATCCTAACGTATGCGTTTTGTTTAAAAAAGCGTTTCTGTGTTAACAATCACGTGAAACTAAACAAACATGGAATATATTGTCAGCCGAAATTATATAATTGACAATGAAATCTTGGAAAAGAATGTGTTTTTTTCCGTTTGGAGGAAAAAGATGCCGCCGTATGATAAATTGGGAATCGGAGATATTGTTTATTGGTATGACCGACAGTCTAATAAAATTAATTTCAAAACGGAAATCATAAAACTTAAGAAATTCAATTTTAATTCGCGAAACGAATTATTGGAAGGAATAAATGCGTTCTTCCATCATTTGCAAGGCGAGGAATATTTAAAAACAAAAGGAAGCAAAGGATTCTGCCTTTGCTACAAAATTAAAAAAATCAGCCGAGTTGGTTTTTACCGGCCGGCCGGAATTAAGTTTCCCCAATACGGATGGCTTGAAGTGGATAAATATATCAAGAAAAGCTGGCTGAATACTGATCAGTTTCGGATGGCCGATGAATCAGTCTTAAGCCGATTGGCGAATCGGGACCTAATAAGGAAAATAAAAGAAAAATACGGCTACAAGTGCCAATTTCCTGGTTGCGGCGTTCGGGTTAAAACCAAGACCGGTTATTATGCCGAAGTCGCTCATATTATTCCCGTGCGCGATAGCGGGAAAACCGCGGCGGGTAATTTGATAGTTCTATGCCCAAATCACCACAAAGAATTTGATTTGGGCGAATTAACAATTGAGAAATGCGATAAAAACGGTTTAAAAGGAGTTCTGAACAATAAGAAATTTTCGATTAAATTTTAAAATTATAATTATTCAATACTTTGACAAAAACAGGGTATAAAAACCTCAATTTAGGGATAAAATAAAGCTAAAATAGGTCAAAAACACGTTATCGCTCAATAAGCACAATTTCAAACAATGTGTTTTAGCTTTATTTTTGAGGGTTTTAGCTTTAAATTTAGTTAATTTTTGTCAAAGTATTGATACGTTTTGCTGGTTAGTGTTTGCAACTATCCTAACGTATGCGTTTTGTTTAAAAAAGCGTTTCTGTGTTAATACACATGTAACTAAACACTTGAAGATATCAAAAAATATCGCGAAAATTGATGGCGGCGCGAATCAAAAATAAAACCGCTGAGGAATAATTATCGGTGATGCGCAAGAAAGACTAATGGCTGGTTCGGATGGAATCAGTTTTTTGTTGGCAAGTAATCTTGCCATTCTTAATCGAGCGAAGTGAAATCTTGCTATTCTTACATAATCTTATATAGTTAAAATAGAAGATTGATTTTACTTAAAATTATGGAAAATAAGTTTGATATCCGTTTAAACAATTTGCCGGCGAAGATTTGGCGGATGGTGAGCGAAATTGATGAATATAAAGGCCGGTGGATTGCCGGAGCGCAGTTAAATCCGCAAGCGCTGGGGCGCCTGAAGCGGTCGGTTTTGGTTACTTCCACCGGCGCTTCCACGCGGATTGAAGGCGCCAAGCTCTCCGATGCAGACATTGAGAAGATGATGAGAGGAATAGATATTCAAAAATTTGCCGATCGCGACAAGCAGGAGGCGCGAGGCTATTACGAATTACTGGAAAATGTTTTCAACTCTTGGAAATCGCTCAATCTGTCGGAAAATACCGTCAAGCATTTTCATAAGGAACTTTTGAAATATGCGGCTAGGGATGAAGCGCACCGGGGAGAATACAAAAAACAAGACAATAAAGTGATAATGATTAATGGCGCCGGGCAGTCGGTTGGTGTTTTGTTTGACACCGCTTCGGTTCATTTAACATCCAAGGAAATGCAGGAGCTGACGGAGTGGACTCAAGTTGCGTTTAAAGAAAATAAATATCATCCGCTTTTGATAATCGCGAATTTCATCATTGAATTTTTGGCAATTCATCCGTTCCAGGACGGAAATGGCCGGCTTTCCCGGGTTCTCGCCAATTTGTTGCTTTTGAAAAGCAACTATCAATATGCGCCCTATGTTTCTCACGAGAAGCTCATTGAAGATAACAAGCCGGAATATTACCTGTCGTTGCGGAACAGCCAAAAAACATTCAAGACGTCGAAAGAAGACATTATTCCTTGGCTGGAGTTTTTTTTGGGAATTATTTTGAAGCAGTCGCAAATGGCGATTGATTTGCTTTCAAGAGAAAATATTGAAAAATTGTTTTCGCCCAAACAACTCAAAGTTTGGAAATATTTACAGCAGGCAAACGAAGCCGCGCCGGCTCAAATCGCCGCCGCTACCGGTATTGCTCGCCCCACCCTTAATCAATCGCTTGATAAACTCCTGCGCCTGAAAAAAATTGAACGCCTGGGCCAAGGCCGCGCCACCCGCTACCGCAAAATATAATGAGCGGTGCGGCGGGGTGGAGTAAGTCTTTGATTTATTTGCTTGGCGGGATTATATTAAACCCCTCACTCGCTAATTTCAACTCAAAGGCAAAATAAACCGCCAAACCTTGAATTTTGAAGTAAAACTTGCCATAATTACCAACATTCACTTTTACTCATTACTAACTCAAAATTATGTCATTGCATGTCGGAATCGTAGGGCTGCCCAATGTGGGAAAATCAACCTTGTTCGCCACCATCACCAAAAAGCAAGTCGATTGCGCCAATTATCCATTCTGCACCATCGACCCTAACATCGGCGTGGTGCCGGTGGCCGATGAACGGGTTGACAAGCTGGCGGAATTAACCAAATCCGCGAAAAAGATATTTACTACGGTGGAATTTGTGGACATTGCCGGCCTGGTGAAGGGCGCGTCCACGGGCGAAGGGCTGGGCAACAAGTTTTTACAGAATATCCGCGAGACCGACGCGATCCTGTATATTTTGCGCGCTTTTAATAACGAAAAGATCGTCAATACCGAAAATTCCGTTAATCCGTTGCGCGACAAGGACATTTTGGACACCGAACTGGCCTTAAAGGACCTGGAAACGGTCATCAAGCGACTTGATAACGTGGAAAGCGAGGTGCGCGGCAATAAGGCGGGGGCCAAGGAAGAGCTTGGAGTTTTAACCAAGGTAAAGCCATTGCTGGAAAACGGAAAAATTTTGGCGGAGGCAATATTTAATGCCGAAGAAAAAAAGATCATTGACCGCTACCAGTTATTGACAATGAAACCCCGGCTTTACGTGCTGAACGGCAAAGCAGGGGAGATCGACCCGCAAGTTTTGGAAACTTTCAAGAAAAACAACTGGGCATATATCGTGATCGATATCTTGGGCGAAAACGAGGGCGAAGGGCTGACCGCGCAGGAAAGGAAGGATTTTGACTTGCCCAGCGGCGAAAATCTCAATCTTTTGATCAAAAAATCCTACGAGCTCCTGGATCTGATCACCTTTTTCACCACCGGACCGGATGAAACCCGCGCCTGGACGTTGAAGAAAGGTGGTACCGCCCCGCAAGCCGGCGGCGTCATCCATACGGATTTTGAAAAAAAATTCATCCGCGCCGAAGTGATTAATTGGCAAGATCTGCTTAACGCCGGCGGCTTTTCTCAAGCTCGGGAAAAAGGCCTTTTGCGCACCGAGGGCAAGGAATATATCGTTCAAGACGGCGATGTGATTGAAATCAAAGCCAACGCGTAAAAAAGTTCAGGATTTAGAGTTTAGGAGTTAGGAGTTAAGATTTAGGAGTTAAGATTTAAAAGACATGAATCAAAAAAAAATTACGGCATTGACCATCGTTTCCGTTATCGGCATCATGCTTACCGTGGCGGTGATTGTTTTTGTGCAATATCAATCATTAAAAGTGCCGGCAATATCCGACAAAGCGGCAAACGATTCAGGCATGGCGGCGACCAAACCAACTGATGCCGAAGAAAAAAACAAAGACGAAGAAAACGGAATCAAAAATTTTCAAGAATGCGCTGCCGCCGGCAATCCGGTGGATGAAATTTATCCGGCAAAATGTTTCACTCCAGACGGAAAAACATTCACGCAAAGCATTGGCAACGAAATAGAATTGGCCGAATTGATAACAATCGATTCTCCGCGGCCCAACGCAAAAATCGCCAGCCCGCTCATCGTCAGCGGCAAAGCCCGCGGCAACTGGTTTTTTGAAGCGTCTTTCCCGGTAAAATTAGTGGATGAAAACGGCAATGAATTGGCAAATGGCATTGCTACCGCGCAAAGCGACTGGATGACCGAGAATTTTGTTGAATTTCTGGCCACGCTTGAATTTTCACCGCCGCAAACGACAACGGGAATATTGATACTTAAGAAAGACAATCCTTCGGGCTTGCCGGAAAACGATAAGAGCTTGATCGTACCGGTGAAATTTTAATCTATTTTGCCGAATAATAATCGCAATAGCAATCGGTACGCATTTTCTTATTTGCCTCTTTGCCTCAGGGCCCTGCCGCCGAATTAGCTATGAAAAATTTTTTGCTTTTTGGCGGTTTCCATCATTGGAATAAACCGATTAACGATTAGTTGCCATGACAATGAAACCTAAAATAATTTATTCGAAAAAGTGCCTGGAATACGGCGGGATCGCCGGCCCGGAAAACTCACAACGGGTGCTGTTCGCGGCGCAAACTTTAAAAAATAAAGGCTATCAATTCATTGAGCCCCAGGCCGCGGCAGAAAAAGATATTTTGGCGGTGCATAAAAAATCTTACGTGAACGCGGTAAAAAAGGGGATTATCGACGATCCCGACACACCGGCTTACGATAATATTTTCGAGTACGCGCGCCGGGCGGCGGGCGCGGCAATCGACGCGGCCACAACAGGCGGATTTTCGTTGATGCGGCCGCCGGGGCACCATTGCGGGATTTCCGGCAAAGCAATGGGGGCATTTACCCGCGGATTTTGCTATTTGAACAATCTGGCGATCGCGGTGCGTAAAATGGACAAAAAGACGATTATTATCGACTTTGACGGCCACCACGGCAACGGAACGCAAGAAATATTTTTGGGCGATAAAAAAATAACTTATTTGTCGCTGCACCGCAACAATGTTTTTCCGCAAACCGGCAATTTGCCCCGCGAAAATTGTTACAATCATCCGTTGGCGGCAGAATGCGGCGGCAAAGTTTATTTACAAGCCTTCAAAAAAGATTTAGAGAAAATTGCCGTTGAAATAAAAACCGCGGAAATAGTGGCGGTTTCGGCAGGCTTTGACGCGAGCAAGGGCGACATCGTTTCACTAGGGTTGGCAGCGGAAGATTATTTTGAGATCGGCCGGGAAATCGCGCGTTTGGATAAACCGGTTTTCTCGGTTCTGGAAGGCGGCTACGACCTTAAGAATCTCGGAACCGATATTGATGCCTACCTACAGGGGCTGGATAGTTGAATTAATATTGTGCGACATTAACGATCTTGCGAAAACCGCCTCAATGGGCCGGTTTTTTTCGCAACGATAAACGAATTGGAACATAAATATTATTTTTCTTTCAATCGGCGGCCGCTGTGAAATTGGCGATGGATGTCGCGTAGATGCTTATTGGTCACATGCGTGTAAATTTGCGTCGTGACGATATTTTGGTGGCCCAAGAATTCTTGAATGGTTCTTAGATCAACCCCTTGCGTCAAAAGATCGGTCGCCATGGAATGCCGCAAAGTATGGGGAGTCGTAAACATCGGGACGCCAGCCTTGATGGCGCAAGTTTTGACCATTCTTTCGATCGAACGCGGCGTCAGACGGCGATCAGTACCGCCGGGAGTATGAAAATTCACGAACAACGCTTTTTCTTCCTTGGGACAATGCCGATCGCGAATTTTCATGTATTTTTTGATCCATTCCAGCGAGCGATTGGAAAAATAAACCGTGCGCGGATGTTTGCCCTTGCCGATGATGCCCAACTCGAGTTCTTTATTTTCTTTGAGGTTGGCAAACTGTTCGCGATTAAGGCTCGTCAATTCGGCAATGCGCAAGCCCGTGGAAAAAAGCGACTCAAGAATCGCCCGATCGCGCACGCCGGCCTCGGTAGCAGTGTCGGGAGCCAGCAGAAGTTTCTCAACTTGTTCCAAGGACAGGAACTTTACCGTTTTTTCCTTTTTAAAGTCCTTAGGAAGACTTATTTTGTCCGCAGGGATAGATATTACGTCTTTGGCCGTAAAATAGCTCAGAAGGGCGCGTAGGGCGATTAAATAGTAGTTTTGAGTGGCTTTAGACAGATTTCGGCCTTGTTTATCGGTAAAACGCGACAAATAGACCCGATAATCCCAAATGTCGTCGGCGGTAAGCTGGTGCGGCAATAAACCGGCCTTTTGGGCATCCTTGAGCCAGCCAATGAACTTTTCCAAGTACCGGCGGTAGTTTTTTTGGGTGTTTTCCGAGAGGCCTTTTTCGATTTCACAATAATCAAGAAAATTGGGGATATGGTTTATTATGGTTTTGTTGGACTCATTCATGTTGGTTGGAATAAAAAAGGGTAACGATTATTATTGATGTTTAGAATAAGACGCGAAAACAAATAGAAAAACAAAATATTTGAAAAACAATACGAAGAACAAAAATAAATCCAAAAAAAACGCAAGCGGGACCAAAGAAATGCCCGGATGGCAAAAACACGTTTCTCGGCAGGGGGGCGCAACACAAATCCCGCAAAATCGACCCAAACCCGGATTGAGCTTAAATTTGTGATACAATGTCGATTAATCTACATTGTACGACATTGTATATATCCAATATAACCGCCGTTATCTGTCAGCGCAAGTCCATTCCCCTGGCCCAGGTATTGTTCAACGAGGTTTGCCGTTTAATTGTTCCATGATCCAATTGCCAACAGTCGCGAAAAATTTTTCTTTGAAGAATTGCCACCACTTACCCAGCTCCGCCAGCGTAGCATCCAGTTTTTGATCAAAATCATGGCTTATCGCCGGCCAGTAGCCCGCGGCTTCAGTCTGGAAAAATTGTCCGATTCCGGATAAGCGGTCTTTTGCGCGTGCAACAAAATCATCGGGCATAAAAACTATACCCAATACGATCAAACCCAACAGGAAGACAAATTTAATTAACCCGAATATTGACTTTACCAAAGGGTGTTCCCGCATTTTGATCCGCCAATGATATCCCGGGCCGCCTTAATGCGCCCTAGGGTTTTTTCTCTACCAAGAACGTCGGCCATTTCGAACGGACCGATTGACATTTTCTGGCCGCAAAGACTAACCCGCAACGGCCACAGCAAATAGCCGCGGTCCTTTTCGGGCAAGCCCAATGATGAATTAAAGGTTGGAATTTGGGGCATAATCCTGGACTCGAGATTTTCCTTAGTCCAATCCCCCATTTCTATTTTTGACAATAAATTATAAATTTCGTCAAGAGCGCGCGCGGTATTTTCGGCGGATACATCCTTCCATTTCAGCAATTCTTTATCGTAACCAAGCGTTCCGGTAAAGAAATATTCCGATAGCGGCGCGATTTCGGATAGCTTCTTCAGCCGCGCCCGCTGATAAAGCGCGATCTTTTCCAGGAATTCGGATTCGATTACCTCTCCCGTCCGTTTGTTTTTATAGCGGCCGTTTTCCTCCTCGATAAAACCGGCTTCAACAAAATACGGGACGCAAAGTTTTGCCAGTTCGACGGGATTTTTTTGCTTGATGTAATAGCTATTCAGAAAATCAAGGCGGACCGGATTAAAAATTGCTCCCCCTTTCTGAATCTTTTGCACGGAAAAATCCCGCAACAGTTCGTCCATGGAATAAATCTCTTTGTCGGTACCCGGATTCCAGCCCAAGAACGCAATAAAATTAATAATGGCTTCACGCAGATATCCTTGCCGGCGGTATTCGGTAATACCAACCGCGCCATGCCGCTTGGAAAGTTTGCTGCGGTCAACACCCATAATGATCGGCAGATGCGCGTATTCGGGGCGCGGAAAACCCAAGGCTTCCTGAATTAAAATCTGTTTGGGAGTATTGGAAATATGATCTTCGCCGCGCAAGATATGGGTAATCCCCATCTCGTAATCATCAACGGCAACGGTAAAATTATAAAGCGCGGTATTCAGGTTTTTGGCAATGACAAAATCGCCGATCAGCGAGCAATCGAATTCGATCTTGCCCCGCACCATATCGTCAAAAGACATTTTTTTGCGCTGAGTACGAAAACGAATAACCGCCCGCCTCCCCTGCCGGATCAGATTTTCGGCTTGAGCGCGGTCCATATGGGAACATTTGCCCGTATAAATCGGGGCTTCGCCGCGCGACATTTGATATTGTTTTTCCGCTTCCAAATCTTCCTGAGAACAAAAACACCAATAGGCTTTGTCTTCGGCGAGAAGTTTTTGAAGATATTTTTTGTAGATATCCCCTCTTTGCGACTGATAGAACGGACCCTCGTCCCAAGATAAACCAAGCCATTTTATGCCATCCAAAATATCGTCGGCAAATTCTTTGGTAGAACGTTCTTTATCGGTATCTTCAAGGCGTAAAACAATATCGCCGCCGTTTTGCTTGGCGAAAATATAATTAAAAAGCGCCATCCGCGCCGTTCCGACATGCATGAAACCCGTCGGCGACGGCGGAATACGCACTCTTACTTTTTTGGCAGCGTTGTTCGTATCCATATTTTTACGTTATCCAGAGTAAGAATTTGAATCAGTTCTTTTGCCGGAAAAACGATACGAATCTAAATATCACTTATTGGCGTACTTGACAATATGATCGGCAATAACCGCCCCGGCATCGATCCGGGAAAATTGGGCCGCGGCTTTCGACATCGCGGCCAGCGTACCCGGCGTTGTGAAAAGATCGTGGATTTTTTCCAGAAAAAGATGGTTGGTAAAATTGTTCTCTTCCATTACCAACGCGGCGCCATTCTGCGCGTAGGCGTAAGCGTTTTTCATTTGATGGTTTTGCGCCGATTCGGGTAACGGGATCAGAATACTGGGTTTTTTGACCGCGGCGATTTCGAAAATACTGCCGGCGCCCGCCCGGCTGACAATAAGGTCGGCGGCGGCGTATGCATTGGCGATCGCGCGTTCGTCGGCAAAACCGATCGGATGGTAAAAAACCAGCAGGTCGGCGCTCACAGTGATCTTGGATTCTTTCACGATCTGGTCAAAATTTTTGGGGCCGGTAATATGAATAATCTCGTATTCTTTCAGCAGCGAAGGCATAGCGTCCAAAATCTTGTCGTTAATGCGTTGCGCGCCTTGCGACCCCCCCATGATCATGATCAGCGGACGGCCGCCTCGGAGATTGAACGCGGAAACGGCTTCCTGCTTGGACCCGGTCATTATCTCTTGGCGCACCGGATTACCGGTAAGAATAATTTTTCGCGCCGGGAAAAATTCGGTTTTAGGAAAAGACACAAAAATACCAACCGCGTATTTTGACGCCTGTTGACTGGCTAAGCCGGGAACAATATCGGATTCCTGAAGAAAAACCGGAATACCCAGAATCTTGGCCGAAACCACTACCGGAAAGGATCCATACCCTCCCTTTGAAAGAATGACGTCGGGATTAATAAAAAAAAGCTCGAAAAACGCTTGGATCATGCCCAAGGGCAACTTAATGCAAGTATCAATGGCGTTCTGTATCAGCGATAATGGATCGGCGTAACGCCTTATTTTTCCAGAAAGGATGTTTCTTACTTTAATCCCTTCTTTAGATAAGACCACTTTACAGAAGTTATCTTTTGGGCCGATATACGACATTGAAATGCCTTCGCCGTATTTTTTCCTTAATTGGCGGATAATGTCGACAATCGGATAGATGTGGCCGCCAGTACCGCCTCCGGTAAATAATATCTTCATTTCTTTTATGCCTAACTTTAAGTTAGTATACGATATTTGCGCTGACTTTGAAATGTTTTGTTTTATTTACTCTTAAGCGTATCTCGGCGCTTAGACAGCTGCCGCTTTATTGGTTCGAATTAAAACCGCCCATGCATTAAGTAGCTTACTCGGTATGCCGGGAAATATTCAAAAGCAGTCCGGTAGCCGCCAATTCCATAATAATTGCCGTGCCGCCATAACTGATAAACGGCAACGGCACCCCGCTTAGAGGAATCAGCCGCACCGTGGAAGAAATATTGATCATCGACTGGAGCGAAATCCAGATAACAATGCCGCAAGCGACCAGGTAATTGAACTTATCGGGGCTGGCCCTGGCAATCATCAATCCCCGCCAAGCATAAAGCATGAACATGCCAATCAAAAGCAATCCGCCCAAAAAGCCGATTTCTTGCGCGTAGGGCGCGAATATCGAATCTCCAAGAAGTTCGGGAAGTAAAACGTATTTTCCCGAAGACGAACCCAAACCAAGACCGAACAAACCGCCGGAACCGGTCATAATCAATGCCTGCTGGGATTGAAATCCATTACCCATGGGGTCGGATTCGGGAGACATCCATGAAGTAAACCTTTCCAAACGATAGGGCTCGCACGCAACCAATAAAGCTAGCATCACGACCCCTATGAGCATTACGAAAAAAGTGTGGCGAATCGGTGTTCCCGACAAAAAATACATTCCAAGAGCAATAATTGCAACTATTCCAAAAGTGCTTAAATCCGGCTGCGCCAACAATATTCCGCCGATCAAGCCAACAACCAACAAGAAAGGCAACAACATAGTAGAAAATCCTTTATCATTCTTCTTGCGGGCCGGAGAACCGACACGCGAAGAGAGCCAGCTGGCCAGATAAATTATAAAAACCAGCTTTAATATCTCCGAAGGCTGGAGCGTGGTGAATTTCAGATTAATCCAGCGTTGCGCTCCCCCGGCTTGGAAACCAATATTGGGAATAAAAACCAAAGTCAGCAAAACCAATGTCGCCATCATTAAAAAAAGTGATGATCGGCGAAGAAAATTTGGCGGAATAAAATATGCCGCAACCCCCAGGGCCAATCCGGGCAACACGCCCAGCAACACCTGGTGGCGCAAATAAGCATAACTATCGCCAAAACGCGTTTGCGACATCAATGCCGACGCACTCGACAAGATCAAGATTCCCAGCAGCAACATAATCGCCGTCGCCCCCAATAATACCAAGTCGGGCCGGCGATGAACCGAATCGTTTTTCTTAAGAGGCAAAACCATATGGTTATATCTTTAACACAAAAATTTAATCGGTGGTTATTTTTAAAAATCAACCGCGCGGGTTTTGGCGGCGGTTTTGGATTGAGCCGCCAAATTATCGCGAAAGCTGGCTCCCCTTTCGGCATAATCTTTAAAACCGCCAAAGCTGGCAGAGGCGGCCGAAAGCGCGCAAATACGTCCCGCCGCAGTTGCCTCGAGGGCGCGCGCGACCGCCGCATCCATCTTATCGACAAAATAAGGCTTCAATCGCGATAATCGATCCATCATTTCATTTTCGGCGGCGCAATTTTCTATTTCTTCCCAAATTCTTTGGCCGGTGGCCGGAAAAAGGATAAGCGTATCGATATTGCTTTGCAGAATAGCGGCCGCGAGCTTATCAAAAGGTTGATGGCGGTCAAATCCCCCCGCGATCAGGGTTTGCAATTTATTTCCCAAACTCTCAATTGCCGCGACGGCACTTTCCTGAATAGTAGACAATGAGTCGTTATAAAAATCAGCGCCATTAAAATTACCAACAAATTCGAGCCGATTGTCCAAGGGTTTAAAATCAGCGATCGCCGTGTTAATATCGTTGTCGGAAATCCCCAATTCGCGGCCCACAATCGCGCCGATTTTGGCATTTTCCAAGTTATATTTGCCAATAAGGGCGGTTTTACCGCGATATTGCCAATCGTATTCGTTGAACGCGATCCGGCGGGCAACTGATTGGCAGGCAATTTTGGCCACATCCGAATTGGCGGAATTGTAAATCAAAAGATCGTTTTTACCCTGGAATTTGGCGATATTTGCCTTTGCGAATATATATTCGGAAAAATCTTTATAGTAATCCAGATGCTCGGGATAAATGTTTAAAAGCACGGCGATGTGCGGGCTTTTGGTCAAATCGTAAAGCTGATGCGCGGAAAGTTCGCAAACACAAAAAGTATCGCGGTCAATATCCTTTAAATAATCGATCATGGGTGTGCCGATATTGCCAATCAGAAATACTTTCTTATTGGATCGCCTGATGATCTCGTAGATTATCGACGAGGTCGTGCTTTTGCCTTTCGTGCCGGTAACGCCGATCAAAACGCCCGGACAAAGGTCGAAAAAGATCCGTGTTTGCGAAGTAATTTTTCCTTGAGCGAAAGCGGTTTCGATTTCTGGAATATGGATCGGCAGACCCGGACTTTTTATAATGATGTCGTAATCGTTGATCGATGCGAGGTAATTATCGCCCAAGTGCCGCCCGATCCCCGGATTTTGATCCAAAATATCGCGAATCGTCGGGCTGATCTTTGATTTTTCGGCACGATCAGCCACCCCCAAGACCGTATTGGGGAAATTTTTTAAAATAAATTTCAGAGTGGCAGCCCCTTCCCGTCCCAGACCCAGGATCAAAATTTTTTTATTTTCGAGATCAGGCTTCATAATTGCTAATTATCTGATAATTTTACCACAAAAATATGTATTAAAAAAGGATTGAATTGACTAATTCAAATTTAAAAGGAGAGGTATCGAACCTCGCTTCCCTTAACTGCCAACGATTAACGATTGATCACGGGCACTTAACGGAAGCGTTTCGTAGAGCTCTCCTTATTGTGTCGGGGGTGTTTCCACCCTTAACTTTGAGATTAGTTCCAAAATTGGTTTTTTCATTCATTACAACTTGCCGGTCTGCATTTCATTTTTTCTGCCAACATTCATTAAGAGAAATCAATTTCCCTTCTCGCTGAGAAAATTTTTTCCCCTTTCTTTACCGATTTGTCTTTTTGAATGCGATTTGTTTTTGTTTCTTTTCCGATTTGGAAAAACCAGTCTTGAAGCCTCCGATTGTTAATGTACTAAACTACACCTCACTTGCTTACTTCTACGCGCTTTCACTTTCCAAACTTGCTTCACTTACATTAATAGCTTATAGCAACAAGATAATGTGTCAAATAAAGTTATCCACAGGGTATTTTGAAATATGCCATTGATCCCCGGGGCAAACCCCGGGATGGCGGGTAAATAAACTACCGCAAAGCATTGCGATAGCTTGATTCCCCGCCATTCATCCCCGGGGCAAACCCCGGGATGGCGGGTAAATAACAATTCCGCGCCTCTCGCAAACAGGTGCTTAGATCGCCAGCGGCTTATCAATAATCGATTTTCAGGATTGCGCTCATGACAGCGTGGCCTGATCAAATAGATACAATTCCGGTGAATTGAAGATTTAGTTTAAAACGTCATTTTTAATTCCTGTTTCGCACTTTGAAAATGGGATGCAAGCATATCGCAACATATCATCTTTAAATCTTGTCGAGCCTTCGCCCATCCCCAGCCCTTATGGCGGCTTTTAAGCCGGTTTGCAGATCTTTCGGGAGGTTGTTTTTATCATCCCACGAAAATAGAATATTGGAGGAATCTTTATCAATATTGCGATAACCCGGCAGATATTGATTCTCGAAAATTTGCAATAAAACCGGTAATCCGGCAGGATTTTTCTGACAAGCAAGCTTCAACGATAAATAAAATGCCGCGCGGGTTTCGTTTACCGTTCCAATGCATTCAAACGGCTTGCAAGCCGCTTGGCCGATCATTTCGCGCATCAGGGGCAGTAATCCCGCGTTCTTGAACAGATTTTGCCGAAAAACCCTCATTACACCCGCTTCACCGATAAAAGGATAAATCATCGCAAAAATTGACAAACATTTGGCGCAGTTGCCGCACCAGCCGGCATTGTTTTGACGATTCGCGATCGTATAGGCCCTGTTACAACTCAAAAAAGTGTCGAAATATTGCGGATAGTTCGAAAAGAGCATCGTGATTTGTAATTCGTAAAGCGGCCGCAAAAAACTGAAAAATTCCGCATTTTTGGCCAGATATTTTTTAGAATAAGCACGAAATTTATTTTCAAAATCAATGGTTTTGGTGTATTGGTGGTTAATCTTTTTCCCCCGATAAATCGTATTCCCTTCGTTGGAACTGCGTTCCTGTGAAATCGCGGTATAGCGGCAATTAAAGATCACGTTAAGGGCGGTTCCAAGCACCGCTAAAATCGATGAAAAAGGTGTGTGTCCGTTAAAATAACCTAGCCTATTTAGCTCTAACAACCGCGGATCGATTTGGCGTTCGATATAAATATTTTCGGTTTTGGTCATCTCAACCACCGCCCTTAGCGCCGGGTTGGCATTAAGCGTAAATGTTATAACTTTCTCTCCGGAGCGGGCGCCAGCAAACGGTTTTTCGCGGTAGTATTCCTTCAATAACTCAAGGGTAACCAGCGAGTCCTTGCCTCCCCCAAGCGGTACCAAAAAACGATCCGCAAGTTCCGCGTCGAATACGAAAAATTTTTCCTTTTTAGAAACGGTTACCGTAAATTCCGGTGAGATAAACGGCAGATCATTTTCGTAAAAGAATTGCCCCATATTGGCAATCAAATCGCGCCAAAAAGCAATCTGGTTATTATCCAGATACCCCGCCTTGATGACAATTTTGGGCGAACAAGTTGCCTTCCAATAAGATGGGATTTCGGCTAGGCCGATGTTAAAAATCAGGTTGTCGAGGGCGCTTTTATCCAACGTCCGGATACGGGCAGAATCAACGCCGCGGATAATTACCACCGGCGAAAAAGCGATATCGCCAACAATAAATTTAAATTCGGCGCGAAGATCCGAGCCAATAAGTTCATAGCGGAAACTTTCATAAATAAATTCCGGATATTTTTTTTGGAGAGATTCCAGTTCCATTTTTTTTCAATTTACCGGCCGGATCATTGGCCGATCAACCGAATCGCCACTCCTAAAGCGGCAAAAATTATACCGAGAATCCAAAAGCGCATCGTTACATTATAGGCCGGCCAGCCCAGAGCTTCAAAATGATGATGGATCGGAGTTGAGAGCCAAAGCTTCTTTTTGCGTATTTTTTTATAGACAAGCTGAATGATCACCGAGCCGGCTTCTATTACCAATAAACCGGCGATTATCGGCAAAACAATCACCGAATCGGTTAAAAAAGCCACCACCGTCATCGTGGAAGTCAACCCAAGCACGCCGGTTTCGCCCATATAAAATTTTGCCGGTGGAATGTTGAACCACAAAAACGCGAACAACGCCCCGCAAATAATCGCGCAAAAAGTGGCAAGATCAGCCATTCCTTGCGAGAATGCGATCAGTGCGAACGCGCCGAATATCGAAACGAAAGCCCCGCCCGCCAAACCGTCCAAACCATCAATCACTCCCCCGGCCCATGAAGCAAGCATCACCAGAATCACCAAAACTATGTATAGCGGAATCCCCAAGAAAGTCCCGAAAGTCACATCGAAACCTATCGGGAAATTAATTAGCATCGGGATATGGATCGAGTTATAACCGAGCTTGTAATAAAACCATAACCCGCCAACCAGGCCGATCAGCGCCACAATAAGAAGACGGATTTTAAAGCTGATTCCGCCGCCAATGTAGCGGCCTTTGCCGTAAACCGTCAATACGTCGTCGAGCAAACCAACAAGCGAACCGGCAATAAGGGTAAACATGGGCAACCATACTTCCCGGCGACTGAAAAAATCCATCAACATGAACCACCAAGGGCGCGTACCGCCAAACGTATTCCAAACTTGATTAGGAATGTTAGCTATACCCCAAACCGCCAGCGCCACCAATAATACCGAAACCCAAATCAACAAACCGCCGCCCCGAGGCACCGTGGTTTCACGCTCTTTATGCAGAGACAGGAACACGGTTGCATCTTCACCGGTAATCGTCTTATGGCGAGCATTTTTTTTCCAAAATTTAATTCGATGCAAAAATTTTATCAAAGGCGGCGCCGCCAAAAAAGCAATAACCGCGGTAAACGCCGTAAAAACAAGCATTCGGATGATATTGAAAGTAAATAAAGTCATTACAGTCGCGATACCGCGAGAATATATCCCGGAAAAGTTTATTTCGTTTGCGCCAAGGAATGGCCGGAGTTATTGGCGTAATTTATAAGTTTTTGCATTTGAGCGACACGACTTTCAGGGCTGACCGCGCCCAAAATAACATTGATGTATTTACGATTGTTCACATCTTTAAATACTACCGCCATACAACCGCCGGCTTTTTCGGTAAAACCGGTTTTTCCGCCAACAAGCGCGTTACCATCCCAAAATTTAAGATTCAAAATACCATTCTCGGTCAAATACGGTCCGGGTTGAGCCGAGTAGTCAAGAATTTGCGGATGGTTTTGAATAATGTATTTAGCCAACAATATCAAATCGGACGCGCTTGAGTGATTTGCCATCCCATCATCGCAATCCAACCCGTTGGGATTGTAAAATTCGGTATGAACAAGATTGAGCTCTTTGCTTTTGGCATTCATCGCGGCGGTAAATTCTTTTTCGCCCATTACTTCGGATAAAGCCCAGGCCGCGTCATTGCTGGAATAGAAAAGCATCGAACGCAATAAATCGCTAACGGTAGAGCTTTCACCGGCGTTAAGATTGCCATAGACCGGCACATCATACTGCGAGGCGGCGGTTTCACTGACAATAACCGGGCGGTTCAAATCGTAGATTTCCGGGTGCTCAAGAATGACCGTGGCAGTCATTAATTTGGTTAACGACGCGATCGGATAAACGTCATCATAATTGTTCCGATAGATTATTTTTTCCCGACCGGTAGTTCCTATTCTCAACGAGTACACGGCTTTAGCTTCGATGTTGAGTTCGGGCCGGGCGGTATCGGGAAGATTGATCCGGGTAGTTTCTTCAGCCGGCTGGGAAATTTGCGCGTACAGATAATTTTCCAACCCGGCTTGCGCCTTATTAACCATCAAACATAATGACGCGCTCAAAAAAACACCGAACGCGAAAAAGAACAGCCTCTTCGCAATCGCGCCGGCGCTTTTGGGATTGTGATTATTTGTTTGGCGGTATTTATGAAAGCGGTTTACCATCGATGATCTTTATTACGCTTGGCGCTTGGACAGGCTTCACAAAATCTTTTTTAATTGCAATAATCCCCACCTCTTTCAATTGCGCCGCGTCGACGCCAGAAGGAGTATCCATCATCAGATCGCGGCCGTCGCCAGTTTTGGGAAATGCGATTGTTTCGCGGATACTGGGTTCGTTTTCCAAAATCATAATCAGGCGATCCAAACCCCAAGCGATACCACCGTGCGGCGGAGCGCCGTAGGAAAACGCTTCCAGCATGTGGCCGAAATTATCTTTGATTCTTTCCGGAGCGTAACCCATGATACTGAAAACCGCCTCCAAGGCATCAGCCCGGTGGTTACGAATGCTCCCGCCGCCCACTTCACAACCGTTCAAAACAATATCGTATTGCGTGGCAATTATGTTAGGAATATTTCTCTTATTCAGTAAATCGCTCATAAACTCAGGCTTGGGAGCGGAGAAAGGATTATGAGTAAAAATCCAGCCGCCATCGGGAGTTTTTTCAAAAAAGGGAAAATCCACAACCCAACAAAAAGCCAATAAATTCGGATCGTTTTTATCTTTGCGAATGTCGGGCCGGTCGGTATGGTATTTTTCCTGCGCCTCCTTGTAAGAAAGGCGCGGAAAAGGAATTTCCTGTATCTTTTTTTCCGGTGCCAACTCGCAAACAAGATCAATGATCAATTTTTCGTTGAGCCGCATCACGTCTTCCTGTCCAACAAAGCTCATTTCTTCGTCCAACTGGGTAAATTCGGGCTGACGATCGCCGCGAGTATCTTCATCGCGGAAACAACGAGCAATCTGGAAATAGCGCTCTATGCCAGCCGCCATCAGCAATTGCTTGTACTGCTGAGGGCTTTGCGCCAAAGCATAGAATTTACCGGGCTCAATACGGGCCGGGACCAGATAGTCGCGCGCACCCTCCGGAGTAGACTTGGTCATATAAGGGGTGTCGATCTCAATAAAATCCTGGCACGTTAAAAAATTACGAATGAAATTGTAAACCCGGTGGCGAAAGATCAGATTTTTACGCAATCGCGAGCGCTTTAAATCAATATAGCGATATTTTAATCTTTTTTCTTCGCCGATGTCATAGCCTTCACCTTCAATACTAAAAGGCAAAGTTTCAGCTTTGGATAGTTTTTCAACATCTTCAATGAATAGTTCAATCTTACCGGTCGCAATTTTGTCGTTAACCATCGATGCGGGACGAGCCTGTACCGTGCCCGTAATCGATAAAATCCATTCGGGCCGCACATCACGAACCGGGCCGGAATCAGGATTCCTGGGCACAAAAACCGCTTGCACGATCCCGCTCCTGTCGCGAATATCAAAAAAAACGATTTTTCCGTGCGTGCGAATGGTTTGCACCCAGCCGCAAATGCGTACTTGCTGGCCGGTCATTTCGGGTAGCTTGGCAATCAACGTACGCGGCAATTCGTTTGAATTATTTTCCATAGGAATTAATTAGCTTCGTTCAATCACCGAAATCCACAGTTTCATTGCTGCGGAACTTTTTAACTGGGTTCAGTTTACTAAACTTTAAAGCAAATTTCAACTCTCTCTATTATTTCCATCAAAAAGATTTTGCGGATCGGTTGATAATTCCGTCATTCAGTTATTTTGTTTTGGCAATCCCCAATCAAACTACCGCGCGCCCAAGGCGACGCGGTAGTTTGATTCCCCGCCATTCATCCCCCATACGAAGCATCGGGATATTCTGCCAAATTAATAATCAAAAACAGAATATCAATTATTTATCCGAAGGCAAACCCGGGATAAGTTCTTGAAAACCGATAAAGAAAGAGTCCTTGGCGAAACACAAACGCTCTTGGAAAAAGCATCCTCAATGCCGTGTTAGCGGCATCCGTTCCGCTAAGGGTTCGTATCCCGGAAGGTGAAAAAATATAAATTCAATATTTATCAAATTAAAATACTGAATATGCCATTTTGAAGCTAGGATTTGCTTATCGGATATATATTCGGAAAATTATTGCAACCAGTTAAAACCCTACTTGCGTATCGGCGGCTTGGGTATCGGCACCCGCGCGCGATCCCGGCAAACGGCCGCCGTAGAAGCCTCGACCAGCATCGGCAGTTCGATTATAAACGTAGTTCCCTTGCCGCGGCCCGCGGATTCGACGTGAATGGTGCCATCGTTATTAATAATCATTTGGCCGGCAAGATAAAGACCAATTCCCTTACCGGTCGCGTTCACTTCCTTTATATATAGCCATGTAAACATCTTCCTTTCAAAAAAAACTTTCGAGCAAAATTTAAATATCCCGCTCTTGATAGCACCATTCGCCTCAAGCGGCTTTTTCAACTGCGATTATTTGCGAAATGTCTTTTTTTGTGGCATTTCTAATGACAATACTTTTCCGCATTGGCGTTTTGTTACTTTGTTAAAACATCGAGGATATTGTGAATTGTGGGCAGGTATTGCATAAACGCAACGAACAAAATCACGAAAAATCCCAAAATCAGGAACGCGTCGATTATTTTATCCATGCCAAAAGTTTAAATTATTGCTTGCTCGCGATCTTTTTTGAAAGATCATAAATGTTTCCCGCGCCCATCACCAGCACCACTTCCCCGCCACTGATTTCCTTATCCAGCCGATTCATGATCCCGGCAGTGGGAACATATTCCACGTTGCTTTTGGAAACCGCCTTAGCCAGCAGTTTTGAGCTGACGCGCTTGGTAATGGATGGTTTTTCACGACCGGGTACTTGGTAAATATCAGCGATCAGCACCAGATCGGCCGGTGAATTTTTAAGAGATTTTACAAATTCGTCAAATAACAGATACGTGCGATAAGCCTGATGCGGCTGGTACACGCAAACAATCTTTTTGCCGGGCCACTTGGCGCGCGCGGCATCCATTGTTAATTTTATCTGCGTGGGATGATGGCCGTAATCGGAAACTAAGGTGACTTTTTTGCCGCTAATCAGGCCGTCTTCAATCTCGAAACGGCGCCAAGAACCGTTATATTTGGCCAGCGACGCGAAAATTCTACTGTCGGGAATTTTGAGCAGCCGGCCAACCGCGAGCGCCGCCAAGGCGTTAGCAACGTTGTGCTCCCCCGGAATTTTGAGCAAACCGCGCAACTTTTTAGCTTCGGGCTGGTTTAACGAATATTCTTTGGCCGCGATTTCTTTTTTGACATCTTTTGCCAATCGGGCGGCATTTTTATCGCCGGCAAAAATTACCAGAGAACCAGTGGCAGAAAGGTGGCTGGCAAATTCCTTGAAAGCCGCCATCAAGCGGTTAAGATTGCGATAGCATTCCATGTGATCCATCTCGATATTGGTAACGACCTCGATCTGCGGCCAATAATTAAGAAACGAACCATCATATTCGCAAGCCTCGATGACCAGCCAGTCGGATTTGCCCAAGCGAAAATTAGAGTCGCCAAATTCCCTGACCTTGGTACCGACTACAACCGTCGGGTCAAGATTGGCGTCGATCATCATCAGGGCGATCATCGCGGCGGTTGTGGTTTTACCATGCGCGCCCGCAACCGCAATGGTTTTGCATTTTTTGGAAAGTTCTCCCAACGCCTGCGGATAGCTCATCGTCTTAATTCCCAGGTCGCGCGCTTCCACGAGTTCCGGATCGCCTTGCGGTACCGCGGGACTATGCACCACTACCGAAGGCATGATGGATTTAAGACTTTTGTGCCCGGCGTGAATTTTTGCCCCGGCCTCGGCCAAGTTAGCGGTAATATCAGACAGCGCGATATCCGATCCGGTTACCAGCCACCCCTGCGAAAGATAATAACGAGCGAGCGCCGATATGCCGATACCGCCGATACCGATGAAATGAATTTTAAAATAATTTTTTTTCATTGATTTGACTCGAGCGCGCTAACCGCCCAGTTTGATACTTTCCAAAACCGTATAAACCGGCCCCGACCGGCGGATCTCGCTTTCCATAACCTCGATGGTTTCAACCATGAAAGTCCGTTCCATTTTTTCATCAATTGCCGGAACTTCTTCGGGATCCATACGCTTTATACCGAATTGTTCGATGCGAGCCATGGTAATGTGCGGCCGGAATCCGTATTCACGATCCCTTTCATATTCACCGCCGGAAAATTCGTACAGTTCGCTTTCCAAATCCTTCTGAAGCGCACCAAGATCTTCGGAAACCGGACCGCCGGCCCATATCATACGAGGAGGTATTTTTCGGGGAGGTCCGTAAAAAATGTTATCGATCGTAAGGTCAAATGGACTGTGACGGCGGCCAATTTCGGCCGCCAGAGAACAAATATCGCAAGCTTCCTGATCGGTGACATTGCCCAAAAAAACCAACGTCACATGCAAATTATCGGGCCTGGTCCAACGTGCGGGAATTTCAGGCCAACGATTCTGAAAAAGGCTCAATTCCTTTTTTAATTTTTCCGGGAGATTGATTGCGATAAATATCCGGTGAAGATTGTTCATGTAATTTCCGGTTTCCGATTCGCCGGATAATAAATACGGCTTTAAGATTCTTCGTTCGCCGGCGATCCGTTTAAACAGAACCGATTTTACAAATTCGCCTTAACAAAATGTTAATATTAATTTAAACCAATTTTATCAAAAAAGAAAGCGGCTCCAATATTTTATTTTGCCCAACTAATGATAAAATAACATTATGGAACTCCAAAAAGAAGCCTATCTTTACGATAAAATTACGAATAATTCGGTGCGTTGTAAAAACTGCGCCCATTATTGTCAAATCGCGCCCAATAAGCGAGGCATTTGCGGCGTAAGGGAAAACATCAACGGTAAGCTTTACGCGCTAAACTACGGTAAGGCCGTAACGATCGCGATCGACCCGGTCGAGAAAAAACCTTTGTTTCATTTTCTGCCTGGCAGCGAAACTTTGTCATTCGCAACCGTAGGCTGCAATTTTTCGTGCGCGAATTGCCAGAATTGGGAAATCTCTCAATTTCCCAAAACCAATAAAAGTTTGATTCCCCGCCATTCATCCCCGAGGCAAAGCTCCGAGGATAAATGGCGGGCAAATAAAGATATTCCAGGCGACGACTTCCCGCCCCGAAGCATCGTTGATTTGGCATTAAAATACGGGTTGCCAAGTATTTCTTATACGTACGTTGAGCCAACCATTTTTTCGGAATACGCCCTCGATACCATGAAAATCGCGCGAAAGAAAGGTTTAAAAAATATTTGGGTTTCGAACGGATTTATGAGCAAGGAATCTGCCGAAATGATCATCCCCTATTTAGACGCCAATAATATTGATATTAAGAGTTTTTCGGATGATTTTTACCGAAAAAATTGCGGTGCCCGCCTGCAGCCGGTATTGGATACCGCCAAAAGGATGAAAAGGGCTGGCGTTTGGGTTGAAATAACGACATTGATTATCCCAACCTTAAGCGATAGTGATGAAAACCTAACTGCCATTGCAAATTTTATTGCTAAAGACCTGGGCGATGAAACACCTTGGCACGTTACGCGATTTAGCGGTGCCATCTCTTGGAAACTTGAACATATATCGGATACATCTTCGAATACTATTCGTAGAGCGTACGAAATCGGCAAAATTGCCGGATTAAAGTATGTTTATTCTGGAAATATACCGGGAATGGATACCGAAAATACTCTATGCCCTAACTGTGGCAATGTGTGTATTGATCGTACCGGAAATATAATCACACGATATGATATCAACGGCGGGTGTGCGAAGTGTGGTACAAATTTAAACATAACTTCGCAAACAAATTAAAATAATGTTTCTTTGCCGCCGGCTTAATTTAATAACCTTCCTATATATATGATTGTTTTTGCTTGCATATCGCCCCATGCACCAATAATATTACCCAATGTCGGATCGACCGCCGATAGACAAATAGTTAAAAAAACTATTTCGAGTTTGGAGCGGCTAGGGGAAAAAATGGCCAAAATCGCCCCCGACAAAATCATAATTTCTTCGCCCCACCCAGACTGGGGTTTTAAGGTACCATTATTTTTTTTATCCAAAAACCAAGGTACAAAGCTGGACACTTTTTTAACGCAAGACGATTCTTGCGAAGACCATTACCGCGTCGGCAAAGATTTTTATTTTGCCGAGTTAAGGGGACATAAAGAGAAAATCGCGTTAATCGCCTCGGGCGACCTTTCGCACCGACTGAAAATCGATGGTCCTTACGGCTTGCATCCGGATGGAAAAAAATTCGACGAAGCGCTAATCGAGAGTTTGAAAAATTGCGACATTAATGCTATTTTATCCCTTAACCAAACATATCCTGAAGCCGGTGAATGCGGTTTGCGTTCGATATGTTTCATGCTGGGTATTTTGGATGCGGCAAAAATAAAATGGAAAGCAAATATTATTTCCTATGAAGGGCCGTTCGGGGTCGGCTATTTGGTTGCCGACCTGATCGATTAATTTATTTAAAAATGAAATTAATAATTCGCGGGCCGTTTAAAAACAACATATATAATTTGATGCGCGACGCCGGTTATCATTTCCAGCGCGAAGACCATGAACGCGACGCGATCGAATATTCATTCGTGCGTCCGCGCATCGGTTTTCCGAGATTTCATATTTACGCAAAAATGGAAGGAAATGATTTGGCGTTGAATTTACATTTGGACCAGAAGAAACCGGTGTACCGCAGGGCCACCGCGCACTCGGGAGATTACGACGGACCGGTTATCGAAAGCGAAGCGGCGCGCATAAAACAAGCAATCGGAAACGGAAATAATTAGTGTCGAAAAAATACGACATTTAATATGAGACTAATTTCTTTGACGCAAAACAGTTTACAAGCCGCCGTAGAGGCCGCGGCGGAGGCGATTCGTGCCGGAATGGTATTAATCGCGCCGACGGATACGGTTTACGGATTAATCGCAAACGCCGCGGATGAAAAAGCGATAGCAAGGGTCTATTCAATAAAGAACCGGGATCCGAAAAAACCGCTGCCGTTCTTCGTAAAAAATATCGCGATGGCCAAAAAATTGGCAAAAATATCGCGCGCGCAGGAAACGCTTCTGGATGAATATTGGCCGGGAAAAGTAACGGCAATTCTTAAAATAAATAACGGATTGAAAATTTTCGGAACAAACGGCGAAACGATCGCGCTCAGAATACCCTTCCATCATTTTATAAATTCGCTGCTGGAAACCGCGGATATCCCGCTTTGCGGAACATCGGCAAACATTTCAGGGGTGCCCGCATCCGTAAAAATAGACGAAGTATTGAATCAGTTTGCCGGCAGAGATATTACACCGGATCTCGTTATCAACGCCGGCGATCTTGAAGCGTCGCGCCCGTCAACAATCATTGATTTAACCAAAAAGGAGCGCCCCGTGACAAGAAGCTAATCAAAAATATATTTTCCGATTTAATCACAATTGGATTAAAATCAGCAAATAAATTTTGAAGCGACGAACAAATATGGCGAATAAAACCACGATGAAAACAAAAAAATCCGAGATAAATAAAAATCAGGAATTGGAAATCCTGCACGAAATCATCGAAACCATAAGCTATAATTTGGATCTCAAGGAAGTGTTGTCGCGGATCGTTAAAATCGTCAGCGGCGTAACAAATGCCGATTCTTGCTTTTTGTATCTGATCGACGGCAACAGCCTTGTTTTGCGCGCCTCGTTAAATCCAAAGCCGCTTGAGATCGGAAACATCAAGCTAACACTGGCCGAAGGCATAACCGGATGGGTTGCCCGGAATAAAAAAACCGTGGCGATTGCCAAGGAAGCCTACAACGACAAAAGATTCAAATTCGTAAACAGCCTGCCCGAAGACAAATTTGAAGGCTTCCTTTCGGTACCGATAATTTATCACGACAAGATTATGGGCGTGATCAACGTGCAACATTCCAAACCGAAAGAGTACTCGTCCAAAGAGATCACGCTGTTCGAACTCGTCGCAAAAGCGACCGGCGGCGCGATCGAGAACGCAATGCTTTTTTCGGAAAAAGAAGCGCTCAAGGAAGCGCTGGAAACCCGCAAAGTCATCGAAAAAGCCAAGGGACTTTTGATGAGGGAATTTTTAATATCGGAAGACGAGGCTTACAAACTTTTGCACAAAAAATCCATGGACAAACGGATGTCCATGAAGGAAATCGCCAACGCGATTATAATTTCGGCGGAATTCAAAAAATAATTTTTTGCGGTAAAAACCCGCGGGTTTTTGTTTGATTGTAAATTATCTTATCCAACCCGTTTTTAACCTTCACCCCTCATCTTTTTCCGCCGCATTAAAAATAATGCCGAAGTTTTATTGTTTACCAAACTATCGATCCGAAAGGATTTTTTCCATTTGAGCCCTAAGTTCATCGATTTGTTTTTGTTGTTCCCTGATCTGTTGTTGCTGGCCCGCTATCTGCCGTTGCTGCTCCTTAATCGCCTCAACCACCAACGCATCATATTCAAACGGCAAGGAAACACTCAACGCCTGGCCCGGAATAAGATTCTTGTCCGCACCGGTAACCTCGGTTTTTTTAATCCATCCGGGAAACATTTTCTCGACATCCTGCGCAATAAAACCACCCTGCAACGAATAATCGCCGCCATGTTCTTCCGGATTTACCCATTCAAAATTGACTCCCTGCAACCGACTTATTTTTTCAATCGCGCCAGTAAGCGGCGCAATATTTTTTTTAAGACGGCTATCGGAAGTCGCGGCCCAACTGCCGCCACCGGGTTTATATCCCTGTCCGCCGATAGTAATATTTTTGTTCCCGATAAAATTACCGTTGGTCGTTGAAATATCTCCAGTGGCAGCAATATATCCGGATGTCACAAGATACCCCTTAGTGCTGATTCCGGTATTGGATGAAATAACGCCGTCCGCCCCGATAGTCCCATTGGTGGCAATATATCCGGACGCCACAAGATGCCCTTCAGTGCTGATTCCGGTATTGGATGAAATAACGCCGTCCGCCCCGATAGTCCCATTGGTCGCCAGCCATCCGGTAATGCCGACATTCCCGGCCACTGTCACCTTTTGGCCCGCCACGGGTGCGTTGGTCCCCACACCAACACTGCTGCCATTATCGTAAATTTGCGAATTGCCCAACGATGTCGAATTACTAAACTTGGGCACGTAATTATTTGTGCCACCGCCACTAACCCCACCGGCATTTTGCCAAGATGCCAATCCGTCGGAATCTGAAGTTAAAACCTTTCCTAGTCCGGGAGATCCACCGGTAACCTTCAATTGACCTGCCACTTCAAGCTTTGCGCCAGGATTTGTAGTACCAATGCCGATGTTGCCAGTAGATAGCGTCGCGTCCCTGCCGTCCAGGCCAGTGGCAAAAATGAGATTACCAATGTTTAATTGGTTGTCGGCAGTGGCCGAAGGCGCGTCAATGTCGTAGCCAATGATGATATTGCCCGAACCACTGGTAAGGTTTTCTCCTGCCTTATAACCCAGCCCGAGATTGTAGTTACCAGTGGTGTTATAATTAAGAGCACTGCTTCCGAATGCGGAATTGGCGTAGCCGGTGGTATTGGAATTAAGGGCATTCGTTCCCACTGCAACGTTGTTGTAACCAGCAGTGTTGGAAAAGAGGGCGCCCATACTCAATGCGACGTTGTTGTAACCAGCAGCATTGAAATAAAGGGCGTTCACACCCAGTGCAACGTTGTTGTAACCAGCAGCGTTGAAATAAAGGGCGTTCATACCCAGCGCGACGTTGTTGTAACCAGCAGCGTTGAAATAAAGGGCACTCGTTCCGAATGCGGAATTGGCGTAACCGGTGGTGTTGGAAAAAAGGGCGTTCGCTCCCACGCCGGTGTTGGATGAGCTATGGTAAGTTTGCGATGCCGTGCTTCCCATCGTCAGATTGCCGGCATTTAAACCCACGAAAGTATTTTTCCCAGCCGTAGTTATCGTGCCGTTGTAGCCATAATTAAAGTTGTGGATGAACGGCGTGCCGTTTTTGGTGATTATCCCGAACTGATTGGTATTGGCAGTGCCGTCCAAATCCAAATTTCCCGCGGCAATATCCAATTTTGCTTCCGGCGCCGTCGTTCCGATGCCCAAGTTGCCTAATTTACCTTGCGCATTGCCGCTGGTGTTTATCGGCGCGGCGACATTGCCGCCGGGCGGGGTCTGGCCGGGCGGGATCCAAGCAGCCATAATCGTCAAACACATCATCACTGAGATTATCGCCACGCTCAACGTCAGCGGGATAATCTTGGAAACACTTTGAACTCCGATTTTTTTCATGAAAGTTTTAATTATTAATTGATTTCCGTTGCAGATAAAGACTACGGAAATCTTTTTTGGTTATGTTAATTTTGCGGCTGATCTTCGGACATTTCAAAAAAATTGATTTTTCTTGCCGTAACCGGATAATGAGCTCAGGATACCCCCAACCTGCAAATTGCCATTAACTTCCAAATCTCCAGTCTTGGTTTGCGCCATTGAACTTGTATTTATCGGTGCCGCTACATTGCTTGTTGGAGGGATTTCGACCGGTTTGGTCCAAAACCAACGCAATCTATCCGGCAAGCGTAAAAACCATCAATACACCAATAAAAATACTATTTTTTGAATGTCTTTTTCATTGAACTTTAATTTTTAAATAATTATCGCAACAAAAACGTTTTTAATCAAATTACCGGCGATTTCGCCGCCGCCAGCATTTTAAACCAACATTCAGTAATCGGTTTTGCCGTTGTAATATTTGTTGTTCGGGAATTTAACGTTTTTGGCACCATACAAGTAAAAATCCGAAACGTTTTTGTTTTCATTTCTTACGATCGCAACTTTTGTTTGATTTACGGCTGTTTAAATTATTTTATTATGGAAAATTACGATTACAAAACTAACTACCACTACGGAGCGGAGTCTCGAAGTTTTCCTTTCATGCCGCAGAAGGAAAAAGTTTGTTTAACTTCCGTTTGCGACGCTCAATGCAGACCGGCATTCATCTCCGAGGCAGAGCTTTGGAGTATTTTGACAGGAGCATTTTGCCGGTTGAATAAATTGATTTTTTATTTTACTGTTATGGAACTAAAAACCGGTTTTAAAAACTACCGATTTTAAAATGACAAGTTTTAAAATACTCTACCTTGGCAGAAGGAGTAAACCGTGATAGTGTAAATTTGTAAAGCACAACGAAGTGCTCTAAATCAGACAATGGCGTCTCCGAACCTAATTCGGGGTTTTTTGTTTAAAAGACCAAATAAACTGCCTTAGAGGTGATCGCGGGACGATCGCACTCGAATCGATAAGCCCTAAGGTATTCCGACGGGTAAATTAATCAATTATATGGATTACAAAGAAATTGTTTCGTTATGCGAAAGGGCGGGCGCAAAGAATATCGATTTTAAATTCTGCGACCTGCCCGGAGCCTGGCAGCATTTTACCGTACCGCTGGATCGATTCGACGAGAAAGTTTTTTCGGAAGGTTTGGGTTTTGACGGTTCATCGATCCGCGGGTTTAAAGAAATAAATAACAGCGATATGCTGCTTGCGCCCGATCCAAAAACTTTCGTTGTCGATATTTTCGGAGCCGAACCGATCGGCAGCCTGATATGCGATGTTTACGAACCGGGATTAGAGGAGCGCTTCTCCAATGATCCGCGCGCCGTTGCGCAGCGGGCCGAAAAATTTTTAAAAGCCAGCGGTACGGCCGATATTGCTTACTACGGTCCGGAAGCGGAATTTTTTATTTTTGACCGGGTTAAGTTCGGCGGCGATCAAAATTTCGCCTTTTACCGCATCGAGTCAATGGAAGCCAATTGGTCCGAAAACGGCGAAGATGACGGTTCGGGATATAAAATTCGCAACAAGGAAGGTTATTTTCCAATGGCACCGGCTGACCAGACTGCGGATGTTCGCCGGGAAATAGTTGCCGAATTGAAGCGTTTGGACGTTGAAGTGGAAAAAGAACATCACGAAGTCGCCACCGCCGGCCAAGCCGAGATTGACATTAAATATGATTCTCTTTTAAATCAAGCCGATAGAATAATGCTGTTCAAATACGCGGTAAAAAATGTCGCGCGCCATTATGGAAAAACCGCGACCTTTATGCCCAAGCCGCTTTTGGGCGACAACGGTTCGGGAATGCATACCCATATATCTCTCTGGAAGGGATCGACTCCCCTGTTTGCCGACCCTAAAGGTTACGCGGGATTGAGCCAGACGGCATTATGGTTTATCGGCGGGTTGCTCAAACACGGCCGCTCGTTGATGGCGCTGTGCGCTCCGACTACCAATTCTTACAAGCGGCTGGTTCCGGGATTCGAAGCGCCGACCAGCTTGGCTTATTCGGCGCGCAACCGGTCGGCAGCAATACGCATTCCGATGTATAACAGCTCTCCCGCGACAAAACGGATCGAATTCCGGCCGGCGGACGCATCGTGCAACCCCTACTTGGCCTTCGCGGCAATGTTAATGGCGGGATTGAACGGAATCACCGAAAAAATTGACCCGGGCGCGCCCGCCAACGGGAACATATATAAGGAAAGCGGTTCCATTCCCCAGGTTCCCGACTCATTGCAGGAAAGCCTGACCGCGCTGGAGAAAGATCATGATTATCTTCTGGCAGGCGGCGTTTTTAGCAAAGAAATAATCAATTCATGGATCAGCTATAAAAAAACCGCCGAGTACGATTACATTCGCACACGGCCTACGGCTTCGGAATTCAGTTTGTACTACGATATTTAGTTTTACGGATTTCAAACAAAAAAACGGGTTTTATCCGTTTTTTTGTATTTTTAAATCGCGATTATTCGTATATAATAAAGAAAAGCGGAATTCCAACACTATGCATCCGTTAACAAAAATCGCGAAACTCGCCGTGGAAATTTATGTTCAGGAGGGGAAAATGATTTTCCCGCCAAGAGATATTCCAGCGGAATTTTTAAACAACCAAGCCGGAGTTTTCGTGACGATCACCAAAAAAGGCGAACTGCGCGGATGCATCGGAACTTACGCGCCGGCGCAGGAAAATATCGCATCGGAAGTGGTTCAGAACGCAATCGACGCGGCAGTGAACGATCCGCGGTTCGAACCAGTATCGGTTAATGAATTGCCCGATCTTTTTTATGAAATTTATATTTTGGAAGAACCCGAACAAATAACCTCGTTTAAAGATCTTGATCCGAAAAAATTCGGCGTGATCGTAGCCAGCGCGGGAAAACGAAAAAGCGGCTTACTGTTGCCGGGATTGGAAGGAATCACAACCGCCGAACAGCAGCTGGCAATCGCCTGCCAAAAAGCCGGAATCGACCCAAGAAAAGAGAAACTTGCGGTTTATCGATTCCGGGCGAGAAAATTTTAGAATTTAATGACAGAATAGCGCAAATTATCGAATTTATATTTTTTACAGGTGTTTCCTCATCCATCGGTTTTCAAGGACTTGCTTCGGAGTCTGCCTCCGGATAAAACAACGGCGGCATCACCCAGGCGCCAGCCGCACAGGAGGAATTGCGGGAGGCACTAACGGATTATAAATATTCGTTTGCCGGCGGCGGGTTCGGCGCGTTCCTGATTGACCGCTGGATAAGTTTCAAAAAAATGAATACGATTTTTGCCGCCTCAAACCGACTCCCGCGAAATTTGAAAAAACAGCTTACAGGCCCGTTTTTTATCTGGCGCGCCGATATTTGCCTTTTTTGTTTGTTTGCCCGACAAATAGTTACATGAATACGTTTGCTTAAATTTTTAAAATTAAAGTTTTGTAAAATGCAATCAAAAGAAATATAATTATTATATAATTATTATACGGTCCCATAATAATTAACAACGCCGCAATAAACAGCAATATAAAAAATGAATTACCAAAATTTGAAAGGTGTTATTTCAGTAATCATTTGGGTAGCGGTTGTCATCACCGCAGTGAGTCTTGTTGATTATCTTTTTCGCATCAATGAAAGGATTTCCCGATTGGAACAAGCAATCGCCGTCAGCGCTTCGAATCCGGCGGAAACGGCCAACGGCGACAGCACCAGCGCCCAAGAAGCTACGGACGAAATCGCGGCTGGTAAAGAGCCGACCGAAAAAGTCATTGTCCCCGACGATTCAATAATGGTTAGCGGAGAAGTGACCAAGGTCGAAAAAGACGCGATAACCATCGCAATGATGCCGGACAACAAAAATTATGATTTTGTCGCGCTTGTCAATGAAAGTACATCCGTGAACAAGCAAAAAGACGCCGCCGATCAAAACGCGGTTCCGGCGGAAATTTCCGAAATAAAAGTCGGCGATTTCGCGATCATTGAAAGCGCCGGACAAATCGGCAATAATAATAAATTTACGGCAAGAAAAATCAATTTTTTTGAAATGTCCGAAGATCAGCCGCAAAATTAACATAACCAAAAAAGATTTCCGTAGTCTTTATCTGCAACGGAAATCAATTAATAATTAAAACTTTCATGAAAAAAATCGGAGTTCAAAGTGTTTCCAAGATTATCCCGCTGACGTTGAGCGTGGCGATAATCTCAGTGATGATGTGTTTGACGATTATGGCTGCTTGGATCCCGCCCGGCCAGACCCCGCCCGGCGGCAATGTCGCCGCGCCGATAAACACCAGCGGCAATGCGCAAGGTAAATTAGGCAACTTGGGCATCGGAACGACGGCGCCAACCGAGAAACTTGAGCTGTCTTCGGGTTCAAAAATCAAGTTTACGGACAATGGCATGATCAAATCCATGGATGATAGTCACGCACTGCTTTTTCGAAGAAGCGAGAATAAAATAGAGTTGCGCGAATACGGCGATATTATTTTCTCGCCGGGCGCGACCGCGGGAACCGAAACCGCGAAAATGGTCATAAAGTCCGACGGTAATGTCGGCATCGGCACCAGTTCGCCGCAAAACAAGCTTACGGTGACCGGAACAACTAATATTTCGCGTGACGGTACTTGGGAATGTTGTTCAAACGGCGATTTCACGCTGTCGCTGGGAGAAAACACCTCCGCCACCGGAAAAAAAGCCGGCATTCAATTCCATAATGGCGGGGTCGGCGAAGGCCAATTGCGGCTTGACGCGGGAAGAGATGGCCGCGAATTAAAAGCTTATAGTTATCAAACCGATATGGATTTGCACGCCACCGGTTATGTTCAAGGAGATAAGGGCTTATGCATCGGCAATGATTGTTGCACCAGCTGGGCGGAATGCGTGGGTGCCGGCGGCGATCCCTTTATTCCCGTGTCGGGTTGCACCAGCAATTTGCCCGAGGGCAACAAAAAAATATTCGTGACCAGCCTCACTTATAATGTTGAACTGGTACACACCCCCAATTTTACGTACACAATGGCTAATGCCGACAATGCCTGCCAAGCGCGGGCGGCGGCGGCGGGTCTTTCGGGAACATATTTGGCGCTGATGTATGAAACCGTGCTTTCCGAACTTAATAATTGCAATAAAATTACCGTTTTACGCTATCCGACCGATATCTTGCCCGCCGCGGCGTTATGGAACGGACAAAAAATCGACGGGACCAATTGCGAATGGCATCTGATTGCGACCAACGGCAGCGACATGTTCTCGGTTGACCCCGATGGGAATTATTTGCGAAATCCGATAAAATATAACGAATTTGGCACTTTAACCGACGCGAGAGTATTCACAAATTTTCAGCCGACGGGCAATGGCGGCTACGATCGGATGAATACTTGTCTGCAAAATAGCACCTGCAATTACATTACCGGAGGCGCGACGCGCGGATGTTTCTACGGTTATAGTACAAGTAAAGATGCGAATTGGGCCGGCGCATACTCTCCGTTAAACGGTATGGGGCTTTGCGCAACTCCGTGCATGGATGCCAGCTCCCAAAAAGCGCTTTATTGCGTGCAGCAATGATTCCTCCGGGTTTCGCTACGCCCCTTCTCGGAACTTCACGGATTTTCAAAAAAGGACCCTTACGGGTTCTTTTTTTGAAAATATCAGCCAGGATTATTGGCGCAGGGCCGCCGATATTCTTTGTCCGGCAGTAATATTGGCAAGCACGGCCGATATCGCGATAACAACGGCGGCCAAATAATAATTGCCCCAAATCATTGCCGCCAAGATCAAAAAATAAGCAACCAATCTTTCGCCGCGCGACATCAATCCCCCCTTCAATTCGGTATCGCACAATCCTTTTTCTTTGGCCGCGGCTTTGGCATAGGTGGTCATCGTTGAACCGAAAAGCGCCAAAAATATCCACCCTGCCGCCGGTAAATAAAAATCGGGCAACTGGCAGAATAGCAATCCGAAAAGCAACATCGCTTCCACGCAGCGGTCGGCAATCGTGTCCCAATAGGCTCCCCGCTTCGTGGCCAAGCCCTTTTTGCGCGCCACCGCGCCGTCAATAAAGTCCAGACCGGCCGAAAAAATAAACAGTATTAGCGCGGGGGCGTAATCGGCAGCCACCATGCAATACAGCATTGCCAAAGCCGCAACAATCGACAGCGAAGTGTAATTGTTCGGAGTCAACGGCAAAATCGCGAAAATATCCGCGGTCTTTTTTTCAATGCCTCTAAACCAGTTTCTATGTAAATCCAACACCAATAGATAATCTCAATTCTCAAACCTCCAGCATCCAAAACGATTTCCAACGAGATACCGTGCGTCCATTTTTAAATTGGAAATTTAATAATTTATTGGAAATTGAAAATTGAAAATTGAAAATTTTTTAATCAGCGATCGCGTTTGCCGGCAATGAATTCCTCCACCATATCGTACGCCTGCGCGTCGGTATATTGCACCGGAGGATGCTTCATGAAAAAGCTCGACGGACTGGTCAACGGACCGCCAACCCCCCTATCCTTGGCTAATTTTACCATGCGCAAGGCATCAATGACTACGCCCGCGGAATTCGGGGAATCTTCCACTGAAAGGCGCAGTTCGATCTCGACCGGCACATCACCAAACTTGCGGCCTTCCATGCGAATGAAGCAGATTTTATTGTCCTTGAGGAATGGCACCCAATCGGACGGGCCGATATGCAGATTGTCATAGCTTAAACGTTTGTTTAGCTGCGATTCGACGCTTTCGGTTTTGGAAATTTTCTTGGATTTCAGACGGTCGCGCGACAACATGTTCAAAAAGTCGGTGTTGCCGCCGAAATTAAGCTGGTAAGAACGGTCGACAACCACTCCCCGATTAGAGAAAAGCTTGGTCAGCGTACGGTGCACGATAGTGGCGCCAATCTGGGATTTAATATCATCGCCGATGCAAGGGAGATTCTTTTGCTTGAATTTTTCGCCCCACGAGCTATCGGAAACGATAAATATCGGCATACAGTTTACGAACCCGCAACCCGCATCCAGCGCGGCTTGGGCGTAATATTCAGCCGCCTTTTGCGAACCCACCGGCATGTAGTTTACCAAAACGTCGGCTTTGGCTTTTTTCAGCTCCGCGGCCACATCCACCGGTTTGGCGTCTCCGACTGAAAAAGTTTGATCTTCCGGGTAATCTTTCATGTGATCGGCAACCCCATCAAGTACGGGACCCATCTGAACCGTCACGCCGGTATTCGGCACTTCTTTGCAGAATATTTTAGTACAGTTAGGCTTGGCGAAAATCGCTTTTGCCACGTCCAATCCCACCTTGCGCTTGTCGATGTCGAACGCGGCCACGATCTCGATATCGCGAGGGGCGTAATCCCCGATCACATTATGCATCAATCCCGGAACCGGCTCGTCATCGGCACCGATATATTTGTAATAAGTGATGCCCTGTACCAGGCTGGAGCAGCAGTTTCCGATACCCGCGATCGCCAAGCGTATCTTTTTTTTCGGTTGTGTATCTGCCATGTGTTTATGTTATTATGTTTTTATAGCTATTATTTTACGGCTCATAAGTATTTTACCACCGTAAAATATCATGTCAAATATATAGATATATGCTCCCCTCCCTGCGCTTGGAAAAATCCAACACCACGGAAAATTTGTGGCTCTACATTTTGGCAATCCTGCAAAACCAGCCGCTTTACGGTTGGGAAATTCCGGAGTTAATCGAGAAAAAATTCGGATTCCGGCCGGGAAAGATAACGCCATACCGGGTATTCTACCGCTTAGAGGCGGACGGATTCGTCAAAAGCCGTTCCGAAGAGCGGCGGCGGGTTTACGAGATCACCGATAAGGGGAAAAAAGAGTTGGCCGCCGCGAAATCTTTTTACAAAAAAATATTAAAAGAACTATCCTGATCCGTATGGAAAATAAAGAAATTGCCGATAAATTTCTGGAAATCGCCGCCCTGTTGGAAATAAAGGGCGGCGAAAAAGGCGTTACCCCGTACCGAATCCGAGCCTATCGAAAAACCGCAGAGATTTTGAATTGCTTTGACGGCAATGTCGCGGAGATTTACGCAAAAAGCAAAATCAAAAAAAAATTTATTATTCCCGGTATTGGCGACAAAAATCTTGAAAAGATAAAAGAATATATAAAATCAGGGAAAATAAAACAGCTGGAAGATCTGAAGAAAGAAACCGCCATCCGCCAGATAGTTACTTATTTCTTCGAAACGAAGGGATTGAGCCTGAATGAGCTAAAAAGAAGCGCCCGCAAGCGGGATATCGTTTATTCACGCTATACTCTGCCCGCAAAACAACTTATCGAACTGGCCGGGTCGGTCGAAGCCGCCAAAGAAGCGATCAAAAAAGTTGCCGATTGGGCAAATTCCCGCAAACTGGACTATACCATTGAAACGGTGTTTAAAAAATGGCTGGAACTGGATCGGCTAAAACCCAAAGAAGTGATTAAAAAACCTTTTTATCGCAACGATCCGATGGTTTGGTCGGAAACCCGCAAGAAATGGTTCGTAGTCACCAAATCCGGAGAGTGGCTGGAATACGCCGACAAAGAGAAAAACATCGAATGGCGCGTTGTTGACGATAACGCTAAAAAGGGTTAGAATAATCCCGTTGAATTTGATTTAATTATTAACAATTGACTATTGGCCATTAACAAAAGCCTCTATTCCGTTAAAAGCCAATAGCCAAGAGTTAAAAAGAAATTTTTATGCTGAATTATTTTGATTTGCGAAAAGGCGTTCAATTCATTTTGGAAGGACAGCCGCACGAAGTGCTGGAATTCCAGCAGATCATCAAAGCTCAGGACGCCACGGTGATCCGCACAAAAGTGAAAAATCTCATTACCGGCAAGGTCGTGGACCGAACTTTTCACAAAGGCGACTCCTTTGAAGAAACCGAAAGCGAAAGGGTGTCGGTAAAGTTCATTTACGCCAACCGCGGGAAATTTATTTTTTGCTATGCCAGCGACCCCTCAAAAAGGTTTGAACTGGCCGAAGAAAAGATCGGCGCGGGCGCCAAATTTTTGGTTCCCAATACCATTTTGGAAGGTATTGTTTATGAAAACCAGGTGATCAGCGTTACCCTGCCGATCAAGGTGCAGCTAAAAGTCAAGGAAGCGGCTCCGGGTATCAAGGGCAACCGATCCCAATCAGGCACCAAGGCGGTCGTATTGGAAACCGGAGCAACAATACAAGTCCCGCTTTTCGTGGAACAAGGCGATGTTTTGGAGATTAACACCGAAACCGGAGAATACACCAAAAGGCTCTAATTCGGATCCGACAGACAAAACCAAAAAACGCGCGCGCGTTTTTTTTGGTTTCATAGGTCGGGATTAAGTTTTTCAACGGTCAGCGTTTCGATCGGCCTAATTTTTTTGTCTTTGGCGAATGCCAGCATTATCGCCGCGATCACCGTTAACGTTGCCGAAACATAAAAACGGCGGCGCCGCCCCCGGCGGTCCCGAATAAAACCGGCGCCCAGCGATGCCGGTAAAGCCGCAGCCTCATCGATAAAACCCGGAATCTGCATGTTCTCCCCCGTCGAATAGCGGCTATACCGGCAAGATCATATCCGAGCCGAGATCGTTTAAAAACGATACCCCCGCAAAAATTTTCAGTTCCTTGTTTTTTGTTTTTTATTCCACATTTCACGAAAGCGCTCCGCGCAAATGCGCGGAGCGCGGATTTTGTCAAAAATATATTTCCCAAGCGCGTTTCGATACCGCGAGACGCTAACCTCTCCGATCGGTCGAAGAAGCGCTTTTTAAATCTGTAACCTTGAAGCAAGATCCCGGAAGGGAGCCGCGGATTTTAAAAAATAACGCGGTCAATTCTTAGCGCCAAAAATCTTTCTTATCCTTATTTTTTTAACCGGCGGCTCATCGGTATTTTTCCGCGGCGTTTCATTCTTCTTGGCGCGGTTTTGGGACCGTTTGTTTTTCATATCAACCAATTTTTCCAGAATCGCGATCGCGCTCGTCAAACCGAAAGAAAAAGTCGCTATTTTTATCTTTACTTCGGTTACGGTGTTTTTGATCTCGGTTTCGATTGCGACGATCTTCTGCAATATTTTGAAAGTATAAATGATAACCACGCCCAGCATCACGATCGCGATCGTGAAAAAAATCGAACCGGTAATGTAAAATATAGTTTCTACAATCATGTGAACTTATTTATTTATCTGTCGGAATATTTCTTGTTGTCTTTTTTACGGTTAAACGATCCGGCTAATATTTATATGATTCCGCTCATCAGGTCGCTTAACCCCGCGTCGGCAACTTTATCGGAATCGGACCGGGTCGCGGTAAGTTCTTTAAACTTCTCCATTTGCCGCGAATATTCATCAAGCCATTCGCGGGTGGTTACCCAGTTGCGACCCATTTTTACCGCCTTTAATTTTTTTTGGCGCGCGCGCAAATTAAGATAATCCTGCGAATAATTGCAGAATTTTGCCGCCTGGCTCAGCGAGATGTATTTTGTTTCTTTTTTAGCATCTTCTTTAGGCATTGTTTTGATCGTTAATTATATTTTGAACTAACGCGGCGATGGCGTCAAGCAAAACCGCCGGCGCATTGATCGCCGGCGGTTTTTTGGGGGGGTTAAAAATCAAAAATTTCTCCTAAAATACTTTTTTTGTGTTTTCTTTTGCCGTGTTTGTCGATATAGTAACCGCTATCATATTCCGGTTGCGGATATTGCCGGTAAATCGGTTGTTGCGGATATTGCTGATTTAATCCCGGGACTTGCGGCGGTACCTGCGGTTGAGTTGCCTGGGGCATGGCAACCGATTCATTTGAACGCTCGATAATCTTATCCAGCTCTCCCCGATCGAGCCAAACGCCGCGGCATTTCGGACAATAGTCAATCTCAATTCCCTGACGTTCCGACATCACCAGATCCATATTGCATATTGGGCATTTCATGTTTTTTTTATTTACCAGCCATAATACCTCGGATCTCTGCCCCGGGGTAGTTTTATTAATTTACAACGGACGGCGCATTGGGTCCGTAATATATTATATATAACATCGAGTTTATATTTTTCAAAATCTTCTCAAGGGTAAACCCGGAAATAGCGTCACATCATTTTGAAATAACGGCGATAGAAAAATCTTTTAACGGCTTCCACCGTCGCCAGATAAACCGCGATTATCAAAGTTATCACCGCCACCAATGTCAGCGGCGGCGCCTGGAATCCAAAGAACCTTCCCAAAGCGGTGTAAGGAATCATCCATCCCAGCGCGACGCACGCCAAAGTGCTTCCCAAAAGATACTTGCTCGCCCGGCTTTCAAAAAACGGCAGTTTGCGCGTCCGGATGAAATGAATCACCAAAACCTGCGTCGCCAGCGATTCCATAAACCATCCTGTTTGAAAAAGCGCTTCCGATGAAGAAAACAGATGATACAGCGCAAAAAATGTCAGGAAATCGAACAGCGAACTTACCGGACCGAAAAAATACATGAATTTTTTGATAAAATCAATATTCCAACGGTGCGGTTTTTTGAGCCAATCGTCGTCGATATTGTCGGACGGAATGGTAACTTGCGAAAGATCATAAAGGAAATTGTTAAGCAGTATCTGAATCGGCAGCATCGGCAGGAACGGCAAGAACATTACCGCGCCCGCGGCCGAGAACATGTTGCCGAAATTGGAGCTCATCCCCATCATGATGTATTTCATGGTATTGCCGAATACCCGGCGCCCTTCGAGAACACCGTCTTTCAGCACCACCAGGTCTTTTTTGGTAAGGACGATATCGGCGGCTTCTTTGGCAACATCGACGCCGTTATCGACGGTAATTCCCACATCGGCGGCTTTAAGAGAAGGCGCGTCGTTAATACCGTCGCCCAAATAACTTACTACCCGGCCCTTGGCGCGCAAAGCCGCGATAACGCGGTTTTTCTGTATCGGCGAACAACGGGCAAAAACCGTTGTCTTAAGCGATCGTATCCGGAGAGCCGCGTCGGTAAGGTGATCAATGTCATTGCCGGTAAGGATACCTTTTACGCTTAAACCCACGTCCGCGCAAATCTTTTGCGTTACCAGTTCATTGTCCCCGGTAATGATCTTGATCTCGATGCCGATAGAGTTTAAATTCTTCAATACCTCGCCGACGCCGCGCTTAGCCGGATCGAGAAACGATACGAATCCTAAAAGTTCGAGTTTTTCTTCATCGGCTTTGACATAAGAGGCCTTCTTGTTTGATTTAATATCTTTGACCGCAACCGCCAGCACGCGGTTTCCTTGAGCACTGAGCGCGTGGTAACGTTTGACTGCCAGTTCCTGCGCCACCCCGGTCAGCTTAACGCGTTTTCCCTGGCGCCGCACGAACGAACAACGCGGAAGCAATGATTCCGGACTGCCCTTGGAGATCATTGTGTGCTTTTTGCCGTCTTGGACGATCACGCTCAGTATCCGACGTTCAAAATCAAAAGGTATCTCGTCAATCTTTTTCAACCCTTGGACGGAAAACTTTTTGAAATCAACCAGAGCTTTATCGAGCGGATTTTCGATACCGCTTTCAAAATGACTGTTAATATAAGCATTCCGTAACAATTCTGCGGAAACTTTGTTGTCGATATCGATATAAGTAACCAGGGCAATTTTGTTTTCCGTAAGAGTGCCGGTTTTATCGGTACACAAAACATCCATACTGCCGAAACTGGGTATCGCGCTGAGTTTTTTGACAATAGCTCCTTTTTTGGACATACGAATCGACCCGCGCGCCATCGTTATCGAAACGATCATCGGCAAAAGCTCGGGCGTTATCCCCACCGCGATCGCCACCGCGAATAAAAACGATTGCACCACCCAATACTGGAATTGCGCGCCTTCCCCCAAGTGGCGCAACACATTGAAAAAGAAAATAAAAAGAACAAGATATAAAACGATCTTGGCGATAAAAATCCCGAATTTGGCGGTACTGATCTCAAATTCGCTTTTCGGCTCGGGCCGAATGAAACTGGCCGCGACCTTGCCGAACTCCGTAGCGTTGCCCGTGCGAATCACGACGGCGGTCGCTTCACCGCTGATGACGCTCGTACCGGCATACAATATCCTTTTTTCCGCGTCGCCGCCAACTCCCCCGCCATCGGTCTTTTCGCAGGGATACGACTCTCCCGTCAGTGCCGACTGGTCGGTAAAAAGATCATCGGCTTTAATCACGCGCGCGTCGGCCGGGATCATATCACCGGCATTAAGGAATAAAATGTCGCCGCGCACGATCGAAGAAACATTGATTTCTTTTTGTTTCCCGTCGCGGATGACGCAGGCGGTGCTTTTGACTTTCTCCTTCAGTTTTTTTGCGGCTCGGCCGGCGCTGTATTCCTCAAAAAAATCGAGCGTGACGCTGCAAAAAGCCAGAATCGCGATAATCAAGGCGCTGGCGCTATCGCGCATAAACGCCGATATCGCCGCGGCAACAAGCAAGATCACAATGAGAGGATTTTTAAAGTACGCTATAAATTGCAAAACGATTGGAGTTTCTTTGGCGGCCGCGATCTCGTTTTTCCCGTGCAGTTCCAAACGCGCCTTAGCTTCCGCGGCGGACAGCCCCTGAAGGTTGCTTTCCAGGGTACGCAAAACCACATCAACAGGCATCGCCGCGAAATCAATGCCGCCGGGAATTTTCTTTTCTTCCATGAAAAATTTAGTTTATTTTTTATTATACCAGTATTTTATGCCGCAAGCATTCCAGCGGCGGTATCGTTTCCGATATTTAACTTGACTTTTGCCAGAGTATAGTAATAGATAATTCGTGGGGCGACTTTCCGTATCGGATCGAATTTTTCCGCCCAACGGATGTTTGGCATGACTGGTATGACTCGGAGTTAAACGTTGAGTTTTCAAAGAACGACTTACTGTCGACCCAAACGGTCATGCCGGATGAAAGGAAAATATTTAGCGGGCCTAAGGCGATTAGGTCCCTCAACCACAATCAGTGGCAAGGGATTCTGGCAATCGCTTATACACGGGATGGTTGGGAGAAAGGCTATTGGATAGATCAATGGTCGCCCAACCTTTTTTTTATTTCATGCCCGATCAGCCGCCCCATCGGGCGGCTGATCAATTGAAAAGAGATGCGGCGCTGGCCGAAATTACCTCATTTTGAGGGATAACCGGCAAGAGTGTCCGCCGACTCTTTGTTGGTTTTGTTTTATCGCAAAGAGCATTAAAATGATGTTAAAAAATTTATGGCTGAAACAGGGTTTCAGGAAGGTAGCGCACTTCATTGACGCCGGGAAATTGTTTGGCAGTGGCCTCGATCTGGGACCAAACAATTCCGGCGCGGCACGCGCCGCCGCCGGTTTTGTTTTGCGGATCAACAAATTCCAAAGTCAAAATCCCCTCTTTTAAATTTGCGCCCTTCAATTCAACGCCCGCCAGCGGAAATTCGGTGGTGATCCCCGCCGCAATTTCCTCGTCCAACAATTTCCCTTCCATCAGTAGGTTTACCGCATCCTGTATCGGCGTTTGAGTAATTGGAATTTGACGCGAAACGGCAACCAATCCCGCCGGAGAACACATTATATTGCCCGACCCATCCTTGTCGTTTTCAGGATTGTAATAATAGAGAAAAATCTGCCGCGTCCGCAAATCGGCAACATCGCCGCTTGCGATTTCGTTGCCGCCTGGAGTTTTGCCGCCTTCCACCGGCGGCAAATTTTTATAGGCCGCCCATCCCGCCGTTGCGGCAACCAAAATAATCAAACCCGCAATAATTGCTTTTTTCATATTCATATTTATTCCCACTTTGGAAAAAACATTCATTTAAAATTCGCGCCGAGTAGCGCGCAAAAATCAAAATCCGGCGTTTTGGTCGCCCCGTTTCATCCGCTTTTTACAGCCGCAAACGCAATCCTCGGGACATTGACAGCAACGGAAACAATAGATCGGATCGCACGGGCAGGCATCCTGCGGATTTTCAAGCGGCATTTTGCAAGTCTTGCACTTGTCAAATTCCTGTTGAGAGTCTTTGAACATAATTTTAATTAAATTATTAATTATTATACTGGCATTATCGCACCCTCCCTGTAAAAACACAAACCTTCCTTAATTGAAATCTGATTTTAATAATGCGAACGGACGCGCTAAAAAATCCCGCAATTGCGGGATTGGATTTTTCCATCAAAAAACTTAACTAAAATGCCGTTATGCAGCGGCGGTTTTTGGCGGTTTTTAGCCGCCGAAGCCGAGCCACGGCAAGGCGAAGGCGGCCCCAATGGGAGTCGAACCCGTGTTCCCTGGCTGAGAACCAGGTGTCCTAGACCACTAGACGATGGGGCCAATGGTTATAATATCAACGAAGCTATATTAGCAAATAACCTATATTTTTTCCAGCGGCGGATTCCTAGCGCGCAACAGCCGGCGTGTTTCCGGATGCGGGAACGGTCGCGGCCGGCTGGCTCGTAACGGGAGCGATCGCGGGCGCTACCGGCGCGGCGGTTTCGTTGGGCGGCAGCTGCGAAACATAAATCACGTGCTTTGCCAACTCGCTGAATACAGGCATGGCTGAATATTCGGCGGTGCTGGTTTCGGGCGCCTTAAGTTTGACCAGGATCAGGAACCGCGGATTGGGCGCCGGAAAATAACCGATGAAACTCTGAGTGGTTTTGTCCGAATATCCCCGCCGATCAACTCCCAAAGTTGACCAGGACATTTGCGCGGTGCCGGTTTTGCCCATAATGGTGTAGCCAGTTATTTTAGCTTTTTTACCGAAACCGTTATTCACCACGCTGGCCAACATCTTGGAAATGGCGATTGAAGTTTCATTCGTGATTACACGCCTTTTTTTACTTTCATCGACAAGTTTGCGGCCCTCTTTGACAACCGATGGCTGGATCAAAATTCCGCCGTTGGCCAGCGCCGAATAGGCGCGAATCAATTGGATTGAAGTCATCCAAAGCCCCTGCCCGTAGGAAGCGGTAACAAAATTGATCGGACGGCCATTCTTGAATTCGGAATTACTGGAATAGGTTTCGGGAAGATCGATGCCGGTTTTTTCCATGATTCCGAAATTCTCGACATAAGCGGCGAATTGTTTGTCTCCGAGCTTGTTTTCGGCATATACCGCTCCGGTATTAATCGAATGCTCAAGGACGTTGGTCATCGTTTGCTGTCCATAGGAACGGTAGGCATAATTCCAAATGGTATCGGGGCCGACCGTTAGCGATCCGCTATCGTAATAACTCGTTTCAGGCGTTACCTTGCCGTCATTCAGCGCGCCGGACATGGTAATCGCTTTGAAAATTGATCCCGGCTCAAAAAGCGTTTGGCAGGAATCATTGGTGAATATGTCAATGTGGTCGCGCGCGAAATCTTTGTAATTATTAGGATCAAAATTCGGCTCTTTAGCCATGGCAAGGATATTTCCGGTTTGCGGATCGGCAACGATCGCTTCGGCGGAAACCGCCTTATAGTCGTTAAGGGCCGCCTGCAGTTTTTGCTCGGCAAAATACTGGGTGTTATAGTCGATATTCAAAACAAGGCTTTTCCCCTTCGAAAGTTCTTCATCATAGTATTCTTCCAAACCATAGCGCCCGATACTATCATTGTCGACGAAACCTACCAATTGGGATGCGACATTAGCCTGGGGATAATAGCGCATGATTTTTTTTTCAAGATATATTCCCGGGATGCCGGCTTCCTTTATTTTAGACACTTCGTCATCGGTAAGTTTGTCTTTAACGGCGACGTACAGATTATCGCCGGAAATTCTTTCTTCAAGGCTTGCCGCATCCATCCCGAGGATTCCGGCAATTTTTTGGGCGGCCTCATGTTTATTGGCGATCTTTATTGGCGACGCGTAGACATAATCGAACTCTTTGTTAATCGCAAGGGGTTCTCCGCCGGCAAAGAATATTTCGCCGCGTTCCACGCTGCCGCGACTTTGCCGTTGATAGGTCTGCAAACCTTGGGCCCAAACTCGATAATGCTCGCCAAGCACTACCTGAAGGTAGTATAAACGGCCCAAAATCACGACATAAGCCAAAAAAATCCCCGCAATCACGAAGTATATGCGAAGATTCGGATTAAATTGCGCGGATTTCTTTTTTCCAAACATGGATCGAATTCCCTCCCCAAATATCTCCGGCATCACGCAAATCCGTTAAGGTCTCTTCCATAAATAACTTCCCCGCCATACCCGCAATTACGATCAAGCTGTTTATGGAAGAGACCTATGCCAAAAAAGGGGGCCGGGATATTGTTAATTTTTGGCCAATTGCGAATCAGGCGCGTGAATATAGCGAACACTGGCAACATCGACTTTTTCGTAATTACCTGCCTGCGCCGCTTCATATTCGTTGAATTTTTCCAGAGAGTTAGACTGTGAAAGTTCGACTTCCATTTCGTCATTTTCGGCCGATAACCGCGCTATTTGATCCTTGTAATTGTTGACTACGGAATTTTGGTGAATATAAGCATTGATCTGCAGCACCGCGCCCGCCAAAAGGCAAACTATCACCGACGAAGACAGCGACCAGAAGGTAAATATCTGCTTTTTAATTTTTGACCGCGCTTGCCGTTTCATGTTGGTTTTCTTTTTTATTTATTTTTTCGATCGCCCGGAGTTTGGCGGAGCGCGATCGGGGATTTTCGGCGATTTCTTTATTACCGGGAACGATTGGTTTTTCAAATATCAGGCGAGCCCGCCCGGTATCCGCGAATTCGCGGAATTTGATCTTCACAATCCGATCCTCCAGCGAATGGAAAGCAATAACCGCCATTCTTCCGCCGGGAGCCAGTATTTCAAATCCGGCATCCAACCCTTTTTCAACATTTTCCAGTTCCCGGTTCACCGCGAGGCGCAGCGCTTGGAAAATCCGGGCAAGGCTGGCGTTGCGGCGCGCCGGCGGCACAATTTTTGAAATTATGGCGGCTAATTGTCCCGTGGTTTCGATCTTTTTGGCGGTTCGTACCGCGATGATCGCCTTCGCGATTTTTTGAGCGTTTCTTTCTTGCCCGTATTCGGAAAATATTTTTTCAAGTTCGGCGGCCGAAGCTTCGTTTATTATTTGCGCGGCGGTAACCGGCGCGAGCGTATCATAGCGCATATCCAACGGTTCATCCTTCGAAAAAGCAAATCCTTTGCCGCTCTCGTCGATATCCCAGGAAGACATTCCCAAATCAAATAATATCCCATCAATACGAGCAAATTTTTTAACCGCTTCCGAACAAGCCAATTCCGCAAAATTCAGATTCTCGAGCGTCAAGCGTTCCAAGGCGGGATTAGATGCGCGATAGTTTTCCAAACTTTGCGCGTCCCAATCAAGTCCGAGTACCCTCCCATCCGGCGCCGTCATCTCCAATATCGCGCGGCTATGGCCTCCCCTGCCGAATGTGCAATCAATAAAATTTTTCCCGGGTTTGGGATCAAGCGCCCTGATCGTTTCCTCCAGCAATACCGGTATATGACTCATAGTTTTTCTTTAGACTCCCAATTCATTCAGCCGTTCGGCGATATTACCCGCTTCTTTTTCGGTTTTTTCCTTATAGGTTTTCCAAATATCTTCGTCCCAGATCTCAATGCGGCTGTAAAGGCCGGCGACAACCACTTTTTTCTTCAACCCGGCATAATCTTTCAGATAATCAGGAATAAGGATGCGCCCCATATTGTCGAATTCCACTTCCATCGCCCCGGACAGCATATAACGAGAAAATCCCCGGGCATCCGCGCTGACGTACGGCATCTCGCTTATTTTTTTTGCTTGCCTTTCCCATTCTTCGCGCGAATACAAAAACAAACAATTATCGAGGCCGCGCGTAATCACGCCGCCTTCATTCAATTGTTTGCGGAACTTCGGCGGTACTGCCAGCCGTTTCTTATCGTCGATCGAGTATGTATATTCCCCAATAAACATATTATCCGTTAATTTTCGTTTACCACATTTACCCACCTTCAACCACTTTTCATCACCTATTAGTACTTTAGACCCAAGTAATTCCAATGTCAAACATACCGATTTAAAGCTAAAAATTGCCACTTTTCCACAAACAGACCGTTCGGCCACCGCAAAAATGCCCTATCCCCGATCAACCAAAAAACCCGCTTTCGCGGGGTATCATCGAATTTATATTTTTTATAGATATTTCGCCTCCCAAGGCATGAATCCATGGATAGCAATCTTGGGAAGTTCTTATCTGCCGGTTTCCAAAGGCTTGTCCCGGGATCCGCCTCGAAATCAAGACAAGTTGACGTCGCGCGGGCCGATATATTCGTTGATCGCTTCCAATATCTGGCCGGGCGTATAATGCGCTTTGATCATGTATTTTTCGGGAGTGATACCCTGGGCGCGAATCTGGCTGTCGTTATAAGGATTAACATAATTGGTAACGACAAAAACCGGGATGTCCTTGGTCAGAGGATGTTTTTTGATCGCTTTGAGCACTTCGATACCGTGGCCGTCGGCCAGCATAAAATCAAGAATCACCAGATCAGGCCTTGATGAAAAACCAAGACGGATATCGCGCAATTCTTCAAGCATCTCGCCGCAACCGCACGCCAGCTCAACGTCAAAATCCGTCTTTTGCAGCATTTGGCGGTAAATACTCACCTGCATAGGTTCACTTTCGACAAGAATTATTTTCTTCATGAAATTATCTTAACGAAACGCATAAACCCGAACTGATCTTTGAAAAAAGCGTATCTCTTGTACCGGCAACCGTCAAGGATAAGTCCGATTTTTTCTTTCTGCCGAGGGTCGAATTCCATATATAGCACGCCGGCCGGAGCCAAAAAATCTTGTACCCGGCCAAGGAATTTTTCGATCACTTCCAGTCCCTGGCGGCCCCCGAAAAGCGCGCGGCGCGGTTCGTGATCAAGTACCGACCGCTGAACTTGAGCCGCCAGTTCCGGATCAACATAAGGAGGATTGGCAAGAATTACATCGTATTTAAGGCCGGACGGAATACCACTGAAAATATCGGATTCAAAAATTTTAACGCGTTCGGGAGAGATTGCGTTGATAACAAGATTTATCTTTATCTGTTCGACCGCCGCCGGATCGATATCGGAAAAATTAACCGCGGCGGTTTCGATATTTTTGGCAACGGCAATCCCGATACATCCGGAACCGGAAAAAATGTCCAAGACCCGCGGTTTATACGGGCCGTTTAACGCCAGATCGCGAATCGCGCTCCGCGCCATGAACTCGGTCTCGGGCCGCGGAATGAGCACGCGCTTGGACAAATCGATCCGACAACCGCAAAACACCGTAAATCCCCGCCGGTATTCCTCCGGCAGGGCGGCAATTTCGTTGCCGTTGTTCGAATTCGTATCCATCAAATTACTAATTGTGGATAGTTGAACCGGTAAAATCCTGGCCGTCGACGGCCTTGCGGAAATTGGCGATATCGGTACCTTGCAACAGCTTAGCGATCAAACCTGCCTTTTTGGCGGCTTTGGCGCCGGCCGGATCGACGGGCGTTGATAATCCCGGCGTCCATTTTCCCGGGATAAGTTTCATATAGTCGGCCCAAGTCAGGTCCAGAATTGGTTTAGCGTCGGGGAATTTTCGCGGGTCCTTGTCGCAAACATACGGAGAATCTCCGGCGACAAAAACTTCTTTTTGTTTGAAAGCGATCGCGCATTGGATCGCATCATAATCGGTAGACCATCCCGGGTACCATCCGGAAACCATCAAAACCTTCTTGTTGCTGTTCAAAAAAGCATTGATCTCTTTTTTCCCCGGCTCATGATCAAGTATTTGCGGAAACGACAACTCTTTTAAAATTTTGGCCATAAACAAGGCATTGGTCTTGGTTGCCTGAATACCGATCCAGTCAAGATCAAGGTTGTTTTGCTTTTGGCCCAGCACTTCGCGGGCGGCCTTCTGATACATCCGGCACGGCTTTCCCCCACCGACAACAATAATGAACCGCTCGCGCTTTTTGGCCCGCTCCATTATAAACTGACGGAATTCGATTAAAAAAGGGACATCAAGCCCTTTCATCCCCTCTTTGTAAGGATAAACAATGGAACCCCCCAAAGAAATTACAAATATCTTGGACTTGTCTTTTTTTGTTTTTGTCGCCATATTTTTGATTTTGGGCAAAAAAAATCAGTTTATTGATCAAATTCATATTAACGCTTTTTGCCGAAATCGGCAAGTATGTCCCTACATGTATGTCCCTACATGTGACTCTGCATTGTTATTGTAACCGCGGATAAATCCGAATAATTTTTCATCCTTTAAACATTCCCGGTTTTATGATTGG
>CAZUST010000005.1:24450-54762 GCA_964623335.1 uncultured Candidatus Saccharibacteria bacterium | reverse complement strand
CCCTCAACAAATAGTATTTGTATCGCGTATTCCTTATTCCCGTATTTGTATCCCGCATTTGTTTTCTAAGGTGGCTCCTCGATGTACTCGTCGAGGTGCCACCTTACCCGACTGTATTTGTTCCCCAAGGTGACTCCTCGATGTACTCGTCGAGGTGTCACCTTGAAGAACTGCATTTGTATCCCGTATTTGTTCCCCAAGGTGGCTCCTCGAGGTGTCACCTTGAAGAACTGCATTTTGATTGAGTATCTTAAAGCTTTATCGGGAGTAACTGCCCGATAACAAACAACCAAGACTTGCTGATAAAAGATCTTCCCGAACGGTTGGGGATATCCTTCGTCAGCAAGTCTGACGCCGGGTTCCGAAAGGAGCTCGATAAGAAGTCGCGGTTCTTGCGGCATTAAAGCTTTGGCCGGAAGGATTGAAAGGGTCGGCGCGACAATTAACCAAAGGACTAAAAAATTTAGTCCACGTAAAAATAGGTCTAAAAGACCAAAGAATTAAACAATGAACAGCAAGAAATTTATCGCGGGCATGATTGCCTTCGCGACTCTTCTCGCCATCGCCCCTGTTACCCAGGCCGCGACCGCTGAAGAATTGGCCGCCCAGATTGCTGCCCTCCAGAGCCAATTGGCTTCGTTGCAGGGTCAGCTCGGAACGACCACGACCACTACCACCACCACTGGCACGACTTCGGTCGCCGCTTGCGCTGGTGTTAAGTTTGACAGAAATTTGACCCTCGGTTCTTCGGGCACCGATGTCAAATGCTTGCAAGCCCTGTTGAATGGCGATGCTGCCACCGCGGTTGCGACCACTGGTGTCGGTTCCGCCGGAAATGAGAGCACGACCTTCGGTGGATTGACCAAGGCCGCGGTTATCAAGTTCCAGAACAAATACGCCGCCGAGGTTTTGACCCCGGTAGGTTTGACCGCCGGCACCGGCTTCGTCGGTGCGCAAACTCGCGTTAAATTGAACGCGATGTTGGCTGGCACGACCACCACTGGCACCACCACTGGCACCACCACTGGTACCACTACTGGCACGACCACTGGCACGACCACAACCACCACTGCTTCCGGCAAGGAAGGCGACTTCACCGCCACCATCAGCTCCACTCCGGCTTCCGGCGCGGATGCCAAAGAAGGTGAGAAAGGTGTTGCGGTAATGGGTATCAAGATCAAAGCCACTGGCTCTGAAATTGATATTCAGCGCGTGGGTCTTAGCTTTAACGCGAAACCTTACACCTACTTTGATAAGGTTGCTCTGTACGATGGCAGCACCGTTGTTGCCGAGGCTGATTTGGATGCGGATTCCGTTTCCAAAGTTGATTCCGGCGACTATCGCATCACTTTGTCCAGCTTCGAAAACAAATTCGTTGTGGCCGAGAATGCGACCAAGACTTTGACCGTCAAGGTTGATGTCAAGGACGGTATCAAGGATTCTTACCTTGACGACCACGTAGGAATTGGTTTGGCTGGGGCTTATGATGACAGCCCGAATTCCAGTTCTGCTATCCGCGGTGTTGATGGTTCTGGCTTGAACCAATACAATGGCTTCACCACCACTCGCACCATCGATATGGCGGCGTCGTCTGCTTCTACCGCTACCTTGACTGTTAGCGCGAACGATGACACCCCGAAGGATCGCAACGTGATTGCCGATAGCGATGGCGAGATCGATAAAGCCGATTTGTTGACCTTTGATGTGGAAGCCGAGGATGATGACATCACCATTACCGATATCAACGATGTTGAGATCTCTTCCTCCAACGCCAGCTCTACGCTGGACACTGTCTATCTGTATAGGGACGATGAAGAGATTGCTTCGGATGATGTTAACGATGGTAAGGTCAGCTTCGAAGATATCGATGAAACCATTGAGGATGGCGATACCGTCACCTTCACGCTCAAATTCGATAAGGATGCTGAGGGCGATAAACACTTCGCCGACGGTCAGTATGCGTATGCCACGGTTAATGCCGCTGGTATCGTTGCCGAGGGTTCCGATGGTGATAAAGTTGAAGCCACATACATCAGCGGTACTGCGGACAGCAACTACGTTTACCTCTACGAAAAAGGCCCCGAACTCACCATTAGTTCAATCTCTGCTCCTACGGTGAAGGATTACGGTGCCGAGGCTGATGCTACTTCCACCATTTCCGCGACCTTCGATGTGACGGTCAAGGCGATCGGTAGCGACATCTATCTGCCCAAAAACAATGCGTTCCTCGTCTACGCGGGCAAGGACAATGTTGAACATGCGGTGGCCAGTACCACTTCTTACAGCCAACCCAGTGGGGCGTCTGTAACGACCGACAACTACAAGGTTTCCAAGAATAACAAGGTAACCTTTAAGGTCACGGCTACTTACACGATTGACTCGGCGGCTAACTGGGATCTGCGGATGAACAGCATCAAATGGGGCATCACCGATGCTTCCAGCATCACCACCGGTTCGGACTACATGTCCAAGCTTGGCGGTGTTGATAGCACTACCAGCTACGAAGCGTCTTGGATCAGCGACGTCGAGTACTTGGTTCCGTAGTATTTCTCAAATCGCCTTTCTTGTGGACTGGCGTAAACATCAGCCCCGCTTCCGCGGGGCTTTTGTTTTCCGCGCCAGCCTCTATTTTATCTACCCTTCTACCTACCTCTCTATCTATTTATCCTTCTATTTATTTATTTTTTCCATCTATCCACCCTTCTATTATTTACCCTACCCCCTCCTAACCCCCAATTTGTCTAGGTTTCACCTCGACAAGTGTGTCTAGGTGAAACCTCGACAAAACTATTTCCCTCGTATATTATTTAACAAAATATATCTTTATACCCATGCCAAATATTACCCGACAGTTTGCAAACGGTGAGATTTACCACGTTTTCAATCGCGGCGTCGAGAAACGCAACATCTTTATGGATGAATCCGATTATTATCGCTTTGTTTTTTCGCTTTACGAATGCAACGATGCCAATATGGTAAAAATGGATCGGCGTATAGAGGATCGTCGTGCAAGAAATGTGTCGAGGTTTCACCTAGACCAAGTTGGTCTAGGTGAAACCTCGACAAACTCAGTAGAGTTAATACCACGGGCCGAGCGGGTGATTTTAGTTGAAGTACTCGCTTTTGTTTTGATGCCCAATCATTATCATTTGATTGTGCGGCAACTGGTTGATGGCGGGACATCGCTTTTTATGAAGAAAATTAGTAATGGCTATACCGGATATTTTAATGGAAAACATGAGCGGAAGGGGATGGGTGCGCTTTTCCAGGGGGCGTTCAAGGCGATTCACGTTGACGATGATATTCAATTTATGCATCTGGCCGAATATATCTTTTCCAATCCGGTTGAATTGCTGGAACCGAACTGGAAGCTAGATGGCGCGCTAGATCCGGCGGCCGCCATTGAATATTTGAATAATTACAAATGGTCCAGTTATTTGGATAGTATTGGTATTAAAAATTTTCCTTCCGTTACCGAGCGGGAATCCTTATGGCGGATATTCGCCGGTTCTTCAAACCGGCAGCAGGGGATGGATCGCGTTAAAAAATATACCGAAGCTTGGATCAAAAACAAATCATCTTTACTCTCCGGTCTTGCCATTGCTCAAAAATTCTCTCCCGATCATTAAGATTGTCGAGGTTTCACCTAGACCAAGTTGGTCTAGGTGAAACCTCGACAAATTAGATAAAATTGACTTCAAAATAGTTTCATGATAATTTGGTGTATTTCAAGCCGCAAAACGTATGCTCAAAAAGATTTTGATCATCGAAGTATTGGTTATTGCCGCCATTTTGGTATTCAATTGGTCCGCAAACCGCGGTTCCGCGCCTGTCGGCGCGGCATCGGTCGCGCCGGCTTCACCCGAATTCGGCCATGAAGCCGCCCAAGATCAAAGCGATAATACCGTCGATCTTGAACGCCCGCCATTTCTAGACGAATTAAATTAATAATCCTGGTGGAGGAAGGGATGAAATTGAAATTTATGAACAAATTGATCAAGCTGGTTTGCCTTATTTTTTCGATTCTGTTTTGTGTTGCGGTCTTGCCCGATATCGCCAATGCTGAAGACGCGGTTCCAGCTAATCCGTTTGCCAACGCCGGTATGAGCGCCTATGTAAAACTGGATTCTATCACCGAGTCGATTTTTGAAAACGCAAAAGCCAATCTTTTTGACTCGGTCGAAAATTATAGCGCCAACTATATAGTCGGGCTGGGCAATACCTACGCTTATCCGGGCTATAACAACGCCGAAGTACCCCTTCATATTTATTTGTCAACCACTGGTTGGCTGATGGTTTATCTTACTGCCGACCAGGAACCTTCAATGATCGTCAATTGGGACAAGCAAACTCCTTTGGGCGAAAATCTGCTTAAATTGGCAGTTGAGGATGCCGCCAAAAAGATTGGCGCCACCTATAACAATTCCTCGGTTAAATATTTTGATTTCGAATATCCCGATGCTGCCAAAATGACCTTGGTGCGCGAGAATGTCAGCATTCAGAATACTTCCAATACCTTTAATGTGCTGGTTCCCGGAACGATTCATCATGCCAGCTACGCCTTGGCCAGTTTTGGTGTTGGGCTTAATTCATATACGCGTTACGTCGATCTCTACATCGACAAAGAACCCGCCGGTAATATCAATGGCGATGCCTTTGTTTACGGCGCTTACGACGACGCTCGTTTTACCGCCGGCGCTGACCATGAAATCATGTTATCCAAGAACATGGACGAATATCCGGCCAGCGCGGTTACCCTTATTTTATACAGTATCAATTAGGTTCGGTTTGTGCGATTTTTATAAATTAATCGACAAATATGAACCTAACTCAAAAAATTTGGCTTCCGGTTTTATTAACCCTTGCGGTATTATTTCCGGTTTTTACGTTCGGCGAAGGCGATATCGAGATCACCGGCGGTACCGGTATTGAAGTTTGGACTGCCGGCGTCGAGGTTCCCGCGCCATTCGGCACCAGTAATTTTGACCTATCCGTCGATGAGCCGATTATTTGCCATGCCGACGAAGTATGGAACGGCAACAATAAATCTCCCGAAGGCATGTTTCTCGATATGTCCATCAGCGGCGATTTTACCCTTCCCATTGATGAAGCCCTGATTTGCCACGCCGATGAAGCATTAAACAATAATCTTTCAAGTTTTGAGGCGCAATCTAAACCACATTATGACGACATATTTGTTTATGTGGCCTTGGGCGATTCTTACCAGTCCGGTGAAGGCGCCGGAAATTCCATCCAAGATTCAACCCAATACCTAAACGAAGCGTATGAGCGGGGCACATACACTGATACATTGATTACCGGCAACGATTCTTGTCATCGTGCCCTGCAAAACTATGCCAAAATCAACAAAAACAAATTCCATCCGGAATTGGATGACAATGACATTGTTTTGATTGATCTGACTTGCAGCGGCGCCAAGATTGAAACTGGCGGACGCCCGCCGGTGGTGGGCGATATGGCCGGCAACCAAATTGCGCCAAACTCGCAATTACAACAGGCGCTGGACAAGTTGAGCAAAGCCGGCTTAACTCCCGCTGATGTGGATCTGGTAACCGTCGGCATGGGCGGCAATGACGCCAAATTCGCGGATTTGGTTTATGCTTGCGTTTTGCCAAGCATTTTGCGGCGGGCGTTGCAGGAATATCCGAATTCACCGGCGGAAATTGAATTTTTGGCCGATCAATTCGCCACTTGCGAAAATTTTGACCGGTTTTTCGTTAACAGCCAAGATGCTATCAATAAACTCTATGCCAAAGAGATTTGGGCGCAAAATAAATTATTGCAAACTTTTGCCAATGCTCGCATCCTGCAATTGAATTATCCGAATATTTTGCCGGAAAAATCAAAATCACCGTCATGGTGTAGCGCTATCCGCAAAGAGGATATTGATTATGCGCGTAAAAAAGCGAAGAATATCAACCAAGAAATTGAAAAAGCATTTAACAATTCCGCCGCCAATCCGCGCTTTGAATTCGTTAATGTGGAAAATTCTTTGGGGGACAATGCCTTGTGTCCGGCAAATGATAATAACGCGCTGGCCAATGGCATCAAAGAGGCCAATCTTGATGCCGAGATTCGCCGTCTGCTCAATTTGGACGGCAACGGCGACGCGCAGTTCCGCGCGTTGATTGACAATTTGGTTTCTGCTTATGGCAACTGGAAGAAGTGTTCCGCCCGGCATTTGGCGTATATTGCCGCGCCGGATTGGGCGCATTTGTTAATCCGAGATTGTGATGTGAAGGGAGTGTGGAAAAATGTTACTATAACATTTGACACTATTTATGAATATTTAAATGAAATTTCTGATTCAAAAATTAAGCCTAATTTAATTGCTCCAGAGAATAATAGTGGCGAAAGTAATGAAATTCGCTTTGACAAATCTCAAGGCTTATTCCATCCCAATGCCAAGGGCTACGCAATTGTCGCATGCAATGTTTTATCCGCCCACAACAAGACTTCTTCTGCGCATTGTTTGCCTGTCGTCACGCTGCCTTTTGTTTGTCTGGCCAATGGTAATCCGGCGGGCAATATTCCTTTTAATGTGATTCCAGATGATCAAATTCGCATTGAGGCCGGTGGGTTTGGATTTGGCGCGCCGGTGGCGATTCTACTCCACTCAACGCAAACCAAGTTGGCCGAAGTTGTTGCCGATGGCAACGGCAATATTAACACGTTAATTACTTTGCCGCCGGAAGTTCCCGGGGTGCATATCATTGAGTTAAGAGGCAATGCCGCTTCCGGTGCGGCAATCAGCCAGGAAATTCGCGTTAATTATTCTGGAGAACCCGCCGGCGATGGCGATTATTCGGTCTATTTGCCCGGGTTTAATCCAAACATCGGCGACGATGAAAAATCCGAAAAGGTGTTCATTGATTACGCAGACCAGACTTTCGGACCATATATTCCCGACGAGAATGGCGGCGTGCTGGTTCGGGTGCCTTTGTTAGGTCAGGCGGGCGCGATAAAAATTAGAGCGCATAGTGAAACCACCAAGAAAATCGTGGAGGAAACAATCAGAGTTATTGACACTACTCCGCCGGAAATTTTTATTATTTCACCGCAATCCGGTCGGACTTATGTCAACAATCAAATCCTGTCGCTTGATTATCGGGTTGTTGATAATCAACCCGCGGATAACATTATCCAAACTGAAATTTACCTGAATGGAGTTGCTGTTTCGGGAGATTCCATTGATCTGTCGTTGCGAAAAACCGGCAATCATCGGCTTGAAATTAGCGCCGAAGACAAAGCCGGTAATATCGGCCGCGCCGAATTGGATTTTGCCGTTTCGGCTGATATTGGGTCGATTATTGCCAATGTCGGCCATTACTACGATCTCAAAATGATTAAACTTTTATCAACGCGCGATACATTATTGGCGGCGGCAAAATCGTTGAAACTCCAATTTGAAGCGCTGGATAAATTAAAACGGAGCGCCTTGCCGTCAGCAACAAAAAATTCTTTGATCAAATTATCGCAAAAATCCATTAACCGCCAAATTGACGCACTGGTTGTTTTGGTTAACAATCTGCCGGCAAAATCAATTGACGCGCCGGCCAAAGGGTTTTTGGTTGACAGTTTGCGATACATTAAAATCAAATAAATCAAAACCAGATGAACAGAAAAACAAAAGTTATTGTTATCATCGCTTCAATCTTGCTGGCAGCTGCTTCTTTCTGGTATTTTTTCGCCGATGATTTGTTTCTCTTTATCCTTTCGCGCGCTATTCCGCCGGCGGAGCCGATGCCCGTGGAACAACGAATGCCTTGCGATGGCAATCCGGCCAGCTTTGTGGAACTGGGGTCGCCGTATTTGACCAAATCTACCGCAGAGTTTACCACTGCCGGTGGCGAAATCTATGTTATCGCGCAAAGGTATGAACACGGTATTTTATTGCCGGAGAGACGAGTGACAGCTATTTATATTGGTCATTATGATACCCCTCCTACTTGGGATTCTCCAAAGAATATAGTGAGTAATATTTATAAAAAAACATCCGTTTGGGAAAAAGATTACGGCGCGCTAACTTTGCCGGCGGGGAGGTATTGGCTTTGGTCAAGCTCCGGCGGGGACATTGTCGTTTACAGCTGTGAGGAGGGCGGGGTGAGCGATCCCAAGCCGGTGCGGTAGCTTCGGGATTTTCAGAGGGTTAGACCTTTTGAATTTTAAAACCAGATGACCAAAAAAACAAAAATCACTCTGCTTATCCTTGGTTTATTAATAATCTTGGCGGTATTCGGTAAAAGTCTGTTCTACTTTGCGGGCAATTCCCTTGCAAGATGGTTTTTCTCAACGCCTCCCCAGACATTTCCCGGTTTATCATCTTTGCCCTGTGAACCTGCCAGCCAAGCGGAGTTGGGAAGTCCTTCACTTATGAACCGTAAAACCGCCGAATTTACCACCTCCGGCGGCGCAGTTTATATCAAGCCGCGCCAGTTTGTTGTTGGGGGAGGATTTTATGTGCCTTCAAAAACTACGACTGTTATTATTGGACAAGCATCCATGCCTCCCACATATGATGAACAAAAAAGCATAATAACCAATATAAGTAAAGAGATTCGCTTTAATAATAATGATTATGGTCAGATTGATCTAAATGCTGGTCGCTATTGGCTTTGGGTAACCGGCGCTGGTAGAGATATCGTCCTCTACAGTTGCGACCCCAACGGGGTGAGCGACCCCAAGCCGGTGCGGTAGCTTCGGGTTTTTCAGAGGGTCTAACCCTCTTAATTTTAAAAAAATATTCGAATCACAAAGCCGGGGCGGCCCGATTTTGTTTTTTAGGCGAAATTATACTATATATAAAGTATTGCTTGATACACTTTAAACTATGGAATATAGAGCATTTTGCGCTTTAAAATTCAACAAAAAGGCCATTGCGGGAGCACTGTTCGCGCTGGCGCTGGTTTTCGCGCCAGTTTTCGCGCGCGCCGACAGTTATGGCGATGGCCGAACCTTTAATATCGACAAAACCTACGACACTGCCGGACGGACCAAATTAAGCGCCACCTTGGTTTATTCGGGCACCAAGCTTTATTTCTATATTGATAATTCGTGGTGGGACGGGTTGGCTGCCGCCGAAAAAAACAGATACAAAAATTCGTTCCAGGCGCTTGATGCCGAATTTGTCAAAACCATTTATCCAAAATTAACTTCAATTTATGGCTCCGATGTCAATCCAACCGTCAACCGCGATGGCAAGATTACAGTTTTGGTGCACCCTATGATTAAGGATGCCGGCGGCTATATCAATACCGGCGACGGTTATTTGAAAGACTTGGTATACACTTCCAACGAACGGGAAATGGTCTATATGAATACGCGCTTTATCGATTCGACGCTGGCAAAGGCTTATTTGGCGCATGAATTCACGCACGAAATCACCTTTAATCAAAAAGACCGCTTGCGCGATGTCACCGAAGACGTCTGGCTGAATGAGGCTCGCGCGGACTATGCCTCCACGCTGTTGGGCTATGATGACGTTTATTCGGGCAGTAATTTCGAGCAGCGGGTAAAATCGTTTTCTTCGGATCCCGCCAAGAGCTTGGTTGAATGGCTCAATAAACCCGCTAATTACGGCGCGGCTCATTTGTTCATGCAATATGTCGTCGATCAGTATGGCGCCAAGATTCTGACCGATACGATGCAAACCGACAAGGTGGGTATCGCCGCGGTTGATTACGCGCTTCGGAAGAACGGCAAAAATATCAACTTTAAACAGCTGTTTCGCGACTGGCTGGTGACGCTCACCGCCAATGATTGTAAAATGGGCTCACAGTATTGTTACAAATACGCGCCCCTGGTGACGTTTAAAATCGCGCCCAAGATTAACTATCTGCCCAACTCGGAACAGGCGTCGCTCTCGGTAATGTACAATACCGCGTATTTTGCCGGCAACTGGCAAAAGATCGTGGGTGGGGGAGGCGACCTGTCGCTGGAGATTTCCACTGACCCCGCGGCGGGATTTGTCGTCCCTTATCTCTTGTGCTACGCTGTCGGCGGCGAATGTACCGTAAAAGACTTGCAACTCGACGCAAGCGGCAAAGCGGTTTTAACTCTTCCCAAATTCGGCTCGCAATACGCTTCGTTAACGCTGATGCCTTTCGCGGCCGGCAAAACCCGCGGTTTTAACAACGGAAAGGCCAGTGCCGTTCCCTACAGCTTCAAGATCGCGGTTTCCGCGCCCGTTGCCGACAATAACACCGCCACTGACGATCCGGAACTGATAAAGCGGCTTACCGAACAGATTGAGTACTTGAAGAGCGAAATTACCCGTCTGCAGGCTCTGCTGGCGGCCAAATCAAGGCAGACCCAGGCGGTCGCCGGCACTTCTAAAGTTTTCGGCGCCTATTCCTGCCCGGCGATCACCGCCGACCTTTACTATGGCGTGGAAAATTATAACCAAGTCAAATGCCTGCAGGAATTTCTGGCCGGCCAGGGAACCGGGATCTATCCGCAAGGAGTTGTGACCGGCAGTTTTTCGACCGACACGCGCTCGGCAGTGGCCCGCTTCCAGGAAAAGTACGCCACCGAAATTCTTTGGCCGCTGGGATTGAAATCCGGCACCGGCTACGTCGGCGCCTCAACGCGCAAAATCATCAACCAGCTGATAACCGGTTGAAGGTAATGTCGCGCGTGTTTTTTGAACGTTAATTCCTTGGTGTTAATTACTTGCCGGGACTAAGTTTTGAGGCTAATCTTCAGCGTACTCGCGAAAATTTGATTTCAAGGATTAGTATCCCGCTTTATCTTTGTTCCGGCGGGTGATTACCCTTGATGAACTTGACGCTAAGGAATTTTAGTCTAAGAATAGCTATCGGCGATTGCTAAAAAGGAAAGAAATATTAAAAAATATGAAAAAAATACTAATCACGGGAGGCGCGGGCTTTGTTGGCCATCATTTTATCGAACACGTTTTAAAAAATACCGATTGGGATATTGTGGTTATAGATTCCCTCAACTACGCGGGCAATTTAAATCGTATTACCGAGGGCGAATCATTTGATCCCAAAAGGATAAAATTTATTTGGCATGATTTGCAGGCTCCGATTTCGGAAATGACCCATAATATGATCGGTAAATTGGATTACCTGGTCCATTTTGCTGCCGAATCGCACGTCGATAAAAGTCTGGAAAACAGCATTCCTTTTGTTATGTCCAATGTCGTGGGAACGGCAAATTTACTTGAATATTTAAAACATAATCAACCAGAATGCCGCACGGTGATATTTTCCACCGACGAAGTTTTTGGCGCCGCGCCCGAAGGCGTTTATTACAAAGAAGACGATCGCTTCAAGCCGTCAAATCCCTATTCGGCGGCGAAAGCCGGCGAGGAAATGATTGCGTTTTCTTTCGCGCACGCGTTCGGCTTGCCGATTTTTACCACGCGCTCAATGAATATTATCGGCGAACGCCAGCATCCGGAAAAGTTTTTGCCCAAAATTATCCGATCCATTCAAAACGGGGAAAAGGTGATGTTGCACGGCAAAGGAGAAAGCGATCAGTCTTCGCGTTGCTGGATTCACGCGCGCAATGTTGCCGATGGGGTGATGTTTTTGCTCGATCGGGGAGAAAAGGAGCAATTTTATCATATCGTCGGGGAAGAACGCACGGTTTTGGAGATTGCCAATTGGGTTTCGCAAGAGATTAATGGCAAAGACTTGCCCAAAAATCAAATTGAATGGGTGGACTATCACACCGCCCGGCCCGGCCATGACAAGCGCTACGCTTTGGATGGCCGAAAAATGGCGGCAATGGGCTGGAAGCCTCCGGTCGATCTTGAGCATTCCATCAAAAAAACGGTTGAGTGGACACTTAAAAATCCAAAATGGCTGAATCTTTAAAGCATAGAATAACCGACCTGCAAGCGCATGCCGACCGGCGCGGCTGGCTGGTTGAGGTGCTAAAGGCGAGCGAAGTTGAAAAAGATCAATCGATCCGGCAGATATACGCGGCCACGATCGAGCCGGGCTGTTTTCGGGGCGGCCATTACCATCGCAAAAGGATTGAGTGGTTTTTTGTGATCGGGGAGCGTGTTGAAATTATCCTTGAAGATATCGGCACGAAAGAAAAAAAAGTAATTGCTATCTTTCCCGAAAAGCCGCAAAGAATAACCATATACCCCGATACGGCTCACGCCGTAGTCAACAAAGGAACCAAGACCGCGTATTTACTAAGCGCCCAAAATAACGAATTTGATCCGGCCGATACCGATACATACGAATACAAAATCGTTTCCCCTTCAAATTAATTGACGGGAGGAACAATTTTTTGAGAAAAAATGCATGAAAGCCATTGCCAAAAAAGAATATCTGGCTCCGGATTTTTGGTTGGGAATATTCTGGGGTAGCCCGACAAGGAAAAGACTTTCCGGCAATTTTCTTTCACTGGCTTTCTTGCAGGCGGCAAATTACATTCTGCCCTTAATTACGTTGCCATATCTTGTCCGCGTTTTGGGACCGGAAAAGTTCGGTTTAACGGCGTTTGTTCAAGCATTTATAAATTATTTCGTTATTTTTACCGATTACGGATTTAATTTATCGGCAACAAAAAATATTGCGGTTCATCGCGGCAATAAACAAGAATCTGACAAGATATTTTCTTCTGTAATAACAGTCAAGATAATTTTTGGAATAATAAGTTTTATTATCCTGTCGCTGTTTTTATTGTTAATTCCTAAATTCGGTGAAAATTGGATTATTTATATTTTTGCTTTTGGCACGGTTGTGGGGAATATAATTTTTCCCATATGGATGTTCCAAGGGTTAGAGAAGCTGAAACATGTCGCTTTTTTAAATATAGCTGCCAAACTTATTTTTACGGTATCGATTTTTTTCGTGGTTAAAGATGCGGCCGATTACATTTATGTTCCTTTGCTAAATTCATTAGGTTATATTTTTGCCGGCATCATTAGCCTTTGTTTTTTATTTATTGGATTCAAGATCAAATTCAAAATTCCGACAGTTGGCGAGATTAAAGCGCAGTTGGGCGATGGTTGGCACGTTTTTATCTCGACAGTCGCTGTTAGCTTATATACCACGAGCAATTCATTCATTTTGGGGTTGTTTACGAATAATATTACGGTCGGTTACTATTCCGCGGCCGAAAAATTAATCATGGCGGCAAACGGATTATTGAACCCGATTTCACAGACTATCTATCCCTATATAAGCAGTTTAGCTTCTAAGTCAAAAGTAGCTGCGCTTAATTTGGTTAGGCGGATAGCTATAATCATGGGTGCGGCGACCTTTATTCTGTCATTATTTATTTTTATCTGTGCGCCATTGATCGTGGATATTATTTTAGGCGATAATTATGGATCGTCGGTAAATGTGTTGCGTATAATGTCCTTCTTGCCATTTATGATATGTTTAAGCAATATGTTTGGTATTCAAATAATGTTGCCATTCGGATTTAAAAAAGAATTTTCGGCGGTCATAATCAGCGCTGGAATTATTAATATCTCTTTGGCGCTTGTTTTAATTCCATTTTTGTTTCAAAACGGCGTCGCGCTTGCATGGTTGATTACCGAATCGTTCATCACAATATCAATGTTCTTTTGCTTAAAGAAAAAAGAATTAAATTTTAGTAACGCTATATGAAAAACAACGGAATCGAAAAAGACGGAATGAATAATGATAAAAATAATCTGGTTATTGTTATTCCAATGGGAAGCATGCCGCCCGAAGGATTTTTAGATTCCTTACCTCAACGCGTACCAATGATAGTCATTGATGACAGTAATGGTAAGTTGGCGCTGGATAAGAATCGCTTTGAATTGTACGACTATAAAAAACAAAGCCAAATCCTTGGCAAAAATTATAAATATTTTGAAAATTTCCATCATTCTTCGGCCTGTCGCAATTTAGGCCACTATTTGGCTTACAGAGCCGGATTCGAATATATTATTTCTCTTGATTATGATTGCCAGGTTTATCAAGATTTCTTATCTGACCACCTTGCGCCTTTAAAAACGAAGCAAATCACCGGTATAACCTCAAAAAATGAATGGATAAATCCGCTTTTTAGTAACGATTGGTATACGCGCGGCTACCCATACGAGTTCAGAACGACCGAGTATAAATACAGCGTCCGGGAAATTAAAAAACCTCGAATTGTTTTGAATATGGGTCTTTGGGATAATGTGATCGATATAAATGGGATTGATAAAGTGTTGGCGGTACCTCCCAAAACAATCACACTTAAGAAAAAACATTTGGCTGCCCTCAAAAGCATGCCGATATGCGGTATGAATAATAGCTTCTTAAAAGAAGCTATTCCGGCGTATTTCTTTCTGCCTAATTTTAAAGTGGGGAATTGGACCGTATCCCGGCACGATGATATTTGGGGCGGCTATATATTCCAAAAAATCGCGTTTAAAAAAGGAGATTTGGTTTCGTTTGGCGGTCCGGTGGTCCGCCATTTGAGGGAATCAAGCCAGCCGCACGTTTTGTATTACGAGCATTTTATGCATATGCTTAATCGTTATTTTTACGATTTAGTCGATGAATCGGTTGAAAAAATAGACAAATCGGATTATAAATCAATGTATGCCGAATTTGTGGAGGAATTTGGAGCAAGTTTGTCGCGGAAAGAAAAAAATCTTCCCAAAACCTATTTTGATGGTTTTAAATATTTACATAAATCAATGTTATGGTGGGTAACTCTCTTCAAAAAACCTTAATCACTGGCGCGGGCGGGATGATGGGTTCCTATATAGATTTTGGTATTAAGACGGATAGTGATATCCTTGATGTTTCGGATATAAAATCGGTAGAACGGGCATTCGAAAAATATAAACCCGAAATTATTCTCCATATGGCGGCGGATACCGATGTTGACCGTTGCGAAAGGGAACCGGATCGCGCCTACAGGATTAATACCATTGGTACTTACAATATCGCGGTTACCGCAAGGCGTTTCAACGCTAAGGTAATTTATATTTCAACCGGCGGGGTGTTCGATGGCAAGAAAAAAGAACCCTATACCGAGGAAGACGTCCCGAATCCCCAAAACGTTCATTGGCGGACAAAATTCTTGGGGGAAGTTATGGTTAGAGATATCGTGCCGGAATTTTTGATTGTTCGAACTGGATGGATATTCGGTGGTGGTCCTAAAAAAGACAAAAAATTTGTCGGCAAGATTGTCAGCTTATTGAATTCTCCCGAAATCAGGGCGGTATCCGATACAATCGGATCACCGACATATGCCAAAGACTTAGTTGCCGGAATAAAAATTTTGTTAAAAGAAAATCGGACCGGTATATATCATTTGGTCAATAAAGGTACTTGTTCCCGCTATGATATCGCCTGCGAAATTATCCGTATTCTTGGCGCACAGGTTAAAGTAGTACCGGTGGCTTCAGCTTATTTTAATTTAAGTGCTCCTCGGGTCGCTTCGGAAGCTTTAAGTTCTAGGGTAGATATTATGCGATCATGGCAAAAAGCTTTGGAAGAATATCTGACAAAAGAATGGGGCGATTATATTCAATCAGCAACAATAAATAAGGGCAACCAAAATTGATTTTTCCCTTATGCAACCAACAAAAGAAAAAATCGTCGCAGTGATTCCAACTTTTAACCGAAAAACAATATTAAAAGAATGTCTGGATGCTTTGCTTGGACAAAAATATCCGCTCAATTCGATAATTATAATTGATGGTGCGTCATCAGACGGTACCCGAGATTTTCTATTGGCGAATGGGTATCTAAATAATCATAAGGTGGATTATATAAGGCTAAAAGAAAATATTGGTGGATGTGGCGGTTTTTCCGAAGGTATGAAAAGAGGCTATGAAAAAGGGTTTGATTGGATTTGGCTTATGGATGATGACGCATTGCCAGCCAAAAATTCGTTAGAAATGATGGTTAATGCGATTTACAAAATGGGAGATCGAGCTTTTGATTGCGCCATGTGGAATCAAATCGTTTTTAATAAAGAAGATATCAATTGTTCGAATGGCGAACAAATATCGTTGGAATCGGTTGAGAGCGCAATGTTTGTTGGTTTTATGATTAATAGAAAATTAATAAAAAAAATAGGATTCCCGCACGGAGATTATTTTATGTATTGGGACGACATTGAATACAGCAATCGGGTTATTAAAAATGGAGGTGAAATAAAAAAAGTGATCAACAGTAAAATATATCATAAAGATTGGGAACATCAGCCCCCAATAACGAGCTATTTTCTCGGAAAAAAAATAGAAATACCAGATATTCCTAAATGGAAATTTTATTATCTTATCAGAAATAGATTACTTATGGGACGTTCAGATATTAAGGAATTTGCAAAAGGAGTAGTATCAGGTTTGAAGTGGTGGATAAAAATATTATTAGTTAAACCTCAATTTATTGCTACGGCCACGATCGGGATTTTGCATGGTTTAATCGGAAAAACAGGCAAGCAGTCAAATATGTGATTCTATAATTAGATTATTTGATAAACAAATAATAATTAATAAACTTCGAATATGGGTTTCAACCCGGAAATTATATGGCATTACCTAAAGTTTCAATAATAATTCTTAATTGGAACGGGTTGAAAGACACGATTGAATGTTTGGATTCTCTCAAAAAGATTACTTATCCGAATTATGAAGTGATCGTAGTCGATAATGGTTCTGATGGGAATGACGCGGAGATTTTGGAGAAAAAATATGGTAATTATGTCCGTGTCATCAGGAATGAGAAAAATTTGGGATTTTGCGGTGGAAATAATGCGGGGATTAAAAAAGCCATTGAGAATGATTCGGTTTATGTCTTGCTGTTAAATAATGACGCAGTCGTAGAACCTAATTTTTTAGACGAATTGGTTACGGTTGCAGAGTCGGACAAAAAGATAGGTATTGTCGGATCGGTAATTTGTGATTATTACAGCAAAAAAATTATTTTTACCAATTTGAAACTTGATTTCAAGCTAAAATTAAGGCCTAATTTGGATTATTTAAATTCAAACAATGAGCGGTGGATAAGTGATTTAGTCAGCGGCGCGTCGGAAATGATACGGGTTAAAATTATTGGAAACAACAGTTGTTTTTTAGACGAAAAAATCTTTCTTTATTGTGATGAAATTGATACTTGTAAAAGAGTAAAAGGGGCGGGCTATAAAATTACCATCGCAGGAAAGTCAAAAATTTACCATAAAGAAGGGAGATCTACTGGCGGAGCGTTAAGCGAGATGTCGGTTTATTACATTACAAGAAATAGAATTTATCTGGCAAAAAAATTATTGACATCAAAAGAAAAGATATTTTTTTGGATTTCTTTTATACCCGCCAGGGTTTATAGGATGATACAATGGGTTTTAACTGGTAAATTAAATTTGGTCAGAATAAGCTTTTTTGCATTTTTTGATGGTATCCATGGGAACATGGGTAAAGCACAAGGCCGTTTTTAGAAAACAATATTAGACTGTTGAACAATTATTACTTCGTGGGTAATTTGAGACCGAATTGCGGCTCTCGCGCCAGAAGAAAACCCAAATGATGATTTTCTTCTCGCGCGAGGGCGGCAACGATTGGATATTTGGTTGTAGGATGTCCTTTGAAAGGCGTATTAAGCGGCGATGGGAGAAAGCAAAGTTATTGCTACGGCCACGATCGGGATTTTGCATGGTTTAATCGGAAAAACAGGCAAGCAGTCAAATATGTGATTCTATAATTAGATTATTTGATAAACAAATAATAATTAATAAACTTCGAATATGGGTTTCAACCCGGAAATTATATGGCATTACCTAAAGTTTCAATAATAATTCTTAATTGGAACGGGTTGAAAGACACGATTGAATGTTTGGATTCTCTCAAAAAGATTACTTATCCGAATTATGAAGTGATCGTAGTCGATAATGGTTCTGATGGGAATGACGCGGAGATTTTGGAGAAAAAATATGGTAATTATGTCCGTGTCATCAGGAATGAGAAAAATTTGGGATTTTGCGGTGGAAATAATGCGGGGATTAAAAAAGCCATTGAGAATGATTCGGTTTATGTCTTGCTGTTAAATAATGACGCAGTCGTAGAACCTAATTTTTTAGACGAATTGGTTACGGTTGCAGAGTCGGACAAAAAGATAGGTATTGTCGGATCGGTAATTTGTGATTATTACAGCAAAAAAACGATTTTTACTAATTCGAAACTTGATTCCAAGCTAAAATTAGGGTTTAATTTGGATTATTTAAATTCAGACAATGAATGGTGGGTAAGTGATGGGGTCAGTGGCGCATCGGAAATGATACGGGTCAAAATTGTTGAAAATAATGGTTGTTTTTTAGACGAAAAAATCTTTCTTTATTGTGATGAAATCGATATTTGTAAAAGGGTAAAAAAAGCTGGATACAAAATTATTGTCGCGGGGAAATCAAAAATTTATCATAAAGAAGGACGGGCTACTGGCGGGGCGCTAAGCGAAACGACGGTTTATTATGTGATAAGAAATAGAATTTATCTGGCAAAAAAATTATTGACATCAAAAGAAAAGATATTTTTTTGGATTTCTTTTATACCCGCCAGGGTTTATAGGATGATACAATGGGTTTTAACTGGTAAATTAAATTTGGTCAGAATAAGCTTTTTTGCATTTTTTGATGGTATCCATGGGAACATGGGTAAAGCACAAGGCCGTTTTTAGAAAATAATATGATAAAAAAAACGATTGCCATACCAATGTTATCGGTGGAACACCATGGTGGTGTGCGAATTATTTTGCAATTGGCGAATCATTTAGTCGGAAATGGACATGAAGTTACGATTCTTGTTCCAAAAGATAAGTACCGACCGCTTTATCCGGTGGATAAAAAAATAAAACTTATTTTTCTTTCTAGTGTTGGTAAAAACAAAATAGCTTATTTGAGAACATTAATTGAATTTGTCCAAAAGATGCCCAAAAACGACATAATTATGGCAAATTTTTTTCCAACTTTCTATCCGGCAATCATTTCCAGTTTATTCGGTAAGGGGAGGCTGGTATACTTTCCACAGGGCGTAGAGGCGACGCATGTAGCAATGAAATTTCCTGTTTCTTTTTTAATTAAAATGGCCGAAAGAATAACATTTCTTTCGAATAAAACAGTAATAGTATCTGCTGACTCACTCAAAAACAAAATATTAGAAATTAATCCGAAGGCGAATACTTTTAAAATTGATCTTGGTCTTCCCGAAGGAGTATTTTATCCCGATGGTACGGTTGGTCATGGGGGACGGTCTGGAATCATATATTACGCAAGAAATGAAGTTGTTAAGGGAATAGATGACTTTGTCGACGCGTTACGTTATGTCGTTGAAAAAAATATTGTGTTTGAATTAAAAATTATTTCACGTGATGGCAAGTGCCATGAAAAATTCAAATGGTTGCGCAATAACGGCGTAAAAATAGAATTTTTCAGACCAAAAAACGACTCGGAGCTGCGAAAAATTTACTCAAGGTCGCTATTCATTGTTAACTCATCATTTATTGAGGGGTTCTGTTTGCCGGTGCTTGAAGCGATGGCTTGCGGAACGCCTGCCGTTGTTACCGCCAGCGGCGGGCCAGAAGAATATGCGATAGATGGTTATAACTGTCTAGTAGTTCCGGCTCATGAGCCGAAGTTGCTTGCGATAGCAATCGAAAAAATGATCAAAGACCAAAAATTAAGAAATCGATTGGAAGTAAATTGTCTCAAAACCGCGCAAAATTTCAAATTCTCCAAGTTTACCGCCGAATTCGAAAATTGTTTGATGGGTAAGTTGAACTAAAATGGATTATTTTGTGATTAAATTGATCGTAGTTTTATTTTAAAATAGCTAAAGGACTTAAGTTTGTAGTAATCGAGAGGATGCTAAAAAAGAAGTGATTAGTTTGCTTAATAGTAATAGGGTAAAGGTATATAGAGATGGTTACAAAACTATGTTAATTGGACTAAATTGAGCTAAAATTAGCCATTTTGATTGAGTTTTACAACCATCTCATATAGATTTTGGTAACCGCCCCAAAAAATATAAAATCCCAAGAGAGGTGGCAATTTGTGATAGTTGTGTTATTACCGGAAGGGGGTAGCGCGTTCTATTTCCAAGGCGTATCTATTCCTGCTGAATATAAATTGGACAATAAAGAAAGGAATATACAGGAAATCGTCTCCAAATCACCTATTTTATTGATTTTAACCGAAAAAATAAAGATTTTGACGAATACAGGAACATTATTAAATCAGAACCAGGCAAATTCTTATCTGATCCGAAAAATATTTTTTTGATGAATAAGGACTATGCGGACATTTATTAAAAAAACAAATTTTTATTATAAATCAATATTCTTTTTAGTCTTTATTTTTTTGTTTATAATAGCCGCTTTTCGTAATGCGGGTGTTGATCGCGACTATTCCAACTATGAAAGTACGATGAAGTTATTTCTCGATAATCATTATTATAATTTTAATCAACTTGAGCCGTCGTTTTATCTAATATCTAATATCGCGCAGTTTTTACCCGGCGATGTGGTAAAAAACTTTTTTGCTATTTATGCGTTTTTAGCATTATCAATTACCTTGTATGCTATAAGAAAAAATTCATTCTACCCGTTATTGAGTTTGATTTTGTACGTATGTTTATATTATCCGCTTTTCGGGTTGACGCAAATTAGAGCTGGAGTTGCCGCAGCCATATTTTTGCTAGCCTTACCCGATATAGCAAATAGACATTTAAAATCTTTTTTAATTAAAACAGCAGCAGCTTGTTTTTTCCATTATTCGGCGTTTGTTATGGTTTTAACTTATCCGCTCGGTAAAATATTTTCTTCAAACGAAGCCAGGGAAAAAATATTTTATTTCTTTTTGCCAATTAGCGGAATGATATTGGCGTTTTGCAATTTAGGAAAAATTTTACTTGTGAACGTTGTTAATTTTTTGCCTGGATTCATGAAGTATAAAATCAATATATATTCCAGCCTTTATGATCAGGGTATCTTTAATAGAATTAAAATTTTTGATCCCCAATATATAATATTGCTCGTAATTTATTTCTTTGCTATCGCCAATATCGATAAATTTAAAAATAATTTGGCAAAGGTTGAATTTAAAATCATCGGCCTTATGTTTTTTATTTTTTATACGTTATATTTTATTCCCGTAATTGCTGGAAGATTATCTGAATTTCTTGGAGTTGTTTCTATTTTCGCATTGCCTTCGCTTATCTTGATAATAAGGCAAAAAGTTTTTGCATATTTAGTGATTTTCTTCAGCTCATTTGCATTTATTTATTATATTATTTTTATTGAACATCTCATTGTATTTTAATTTTGAATTAGATTAAATATTCTTTTAAATTCATTGAGATATGCTATTGGCTTAACTATACTTGGGAAGCCTCACGTAAAACATCTATTTTATTAATCTGGCAGAATATCCCGACGCTCTGCGTCGGGGATGAACGCCAGCCTGTAGCGTAGCGATAGCGAAGCGGATGATTAACAAACTTTTCCGCAGGAATACCGCGTCGTCTTGGGAGCGCGATAGTTTATTGTCTAATAAGGTTTTGGCATAGATCGATTGATCGGTTATTTAAGAAGCATTGATAAAAACGGAAAATGACAAATCTATCTATTATCATTGTCAATTACAACAGCGGGAAAATCATAGCTGATGGTCTTGTGTCGGTTTTTGATAAAATAACCGGCATTGATTTTGAAGTTATTGTTTCCGACAACGGATCGACCGACGGGAGCGTTGAGATGATAAAAAATGAATTTCCGACAGTGCGGATCGTCGAAAACGGTATTAACATCGGGTTTGCCGCCGCGAATAACCGGGCGGCAAAAATTGCCCAAGGTAAATATATTTTTTTGCTTAATCCCGATACGGTTGTCTTGGATAAAAATATTTCCAAACTGGTCGAATTTATGGACAAAAATCCCAAAATTGGCGCTTGCGGCCCGCTTGTTTTGAATTCCGACGGCACGATGCAGAGGCAATGCAAGCGCGGCTGGCCGACTTTTAAAAATTCTTTTTTCTATTATTCGGGATTGTGGAAATTGTTTTCCAAATCGCAAAAATGGAAAAAATTTACCGGTGGTTATTTTTGCCTGGACAAACCTGATGATCAAGTATGCGAAGTTGGCCAGCTAAGCGGCGCGGCAATGATTGTTCGGCGGGATATTTTGGAAAAAATCGGGGGAATGGATGAAAATTATATTATGTATTGGGATGATACGGATTTATGTTTTAGGATTAAAAATCTTGGGTTTAAAATATGCTATGTGCCGCAAGCAAAAATTGCACATTATGGCGGCGCGGGCGGCGCGCAGTTGCATACTGCCCGTAATTTGTGGTATTTCCATAAGGGAGCTTGTGTTTTTTATCGCCGCTACCTTGCCAAAAATACGTTTTTTATATTTAATTGGTTGTATTATGGCGGCGTCTGGCTGGCGTTTTCGGTGAAATACTTATCCAACTTATTTCGTAAAGAAAAAGTTATCGGATCAAAAAAACCCCAAAAATGAGCAAGAGCGGTCTGACCAAGTTAATTTTATTAACGGCCGACATTTTCCTGATGTACGCGTCGTTGTTTTTGGTGTTAGCTTTCCGCTACCACGATTTTTCGGTTTTTCCCGGGCCGCAAACTCGGCAATTTTTTTTCCATTTTTCTTTTATCCATCTGTTTTGGCTGGGACTGCTTTACGCTTTCGACATGTATGATGTTTTTTTGGTAAAAAAATTTTCGGTTTTTTTAAAAAATCTGTTTTTATTTTCGATTTTCGCGTTCGCGGTCGGGGCGGTATATTTTTATCTTAACTTGCATTCGCTGATTTCGCCCAAAACAATCTTGTTTTTTGACGTGCTGCTGTTTTCGGTTTTTATATTGTTAAGAAGCCTTGCCGCGGCCAAGATCGTCGCGGCCGTTACGCCTGCCAAAAATATCGCGGTGGCGGGGTGGTGTCCTCAAATGGAAGAACTCGCGCGCGATCATTTTCCCGGCCTGAATTACAAAATTGCCGCGGTTTTCCGCCCCGGCGCCTTGGAAGGTTTTGAAAACTTGAATATTTATACCCGGCAGAATGAATTTATCGCCGCGCTAAAGGAAAAACAGGCGGAGCTGGTTATCTTTGCCATCCCCGCGGCCGCGCGCCCGGCATTGTCGGATTTGATCTCCAAAATTGATATCGGCACAAAAATCACTTCTTTGGAAAGTTTTTACGAAGAATTGACCGGCAAGATTTCCCTGGATCTTATTGATAACGTGTGGATGTCGGATATCGTCCGCCGTACTTCAAGGGCGGGGTATATTAATGGCAAAAGAATTTTTGATGTTATTTTTTCAATTATCGGCTTGGCGGTAACGGCCGTTCTTTTCCCGTTTATCGCTCTGGCGATAAAATTGGATTCTCCGGGGCCGGTTTTTTACGTTCAAAAGAGAAAAGGGAAAATGGGAAAAGATTTTGATTTGTACAAGTACCGCACGATGCTGGCCACGAAAGATCAATATTTGGTTTTTCGTGCCGATGCCACTGACCAGGTCACGCGCGTCGGCCGGGTCATCAAGCGGCTTCACATTGACGAATTCCCGCAGTTTTTTAATATCTTAAGAGGAGATATTAGTTTTGTCGGCCCGCGGCCGGAATGGAAAAAACTGGCCGAAGAGTACGAAAAAGACATTCCTTTTTACAAAGATCGCTATCTGGTCCGCCCCGGTTTTACCGGCTGGGCGCAGATCAATTATAAAGCGTCGGCCACGGCCAAAGAAGCCCGGGAAAAATTTGAATATGATCTTTATTACATTAAAAACCGCTCGTTTGTTCTGGATATGTCAATAATCGCCAAAACCATCCAGCTGTTCTTCCGCTGACATTGAGTTTGGGCAAGGTTTCACCTCGCAAGCTTGCGAGGTGAAACCTTGCCCAAACTTGCCCAAACTTTGCCGATTACGCGACATTGATATACCAAAGCGAGTCGCCTTACCGCCGCGGATTTATCGAGGAACCTTAATAAATCCGCTTAATCTTTGCTTCCAGTTATGCCTAAATAGTTTGGCGCGTTCGAAAAAGTCGGATCAAAAACCCCAAAAATGAAGCCAAATATTGAATAATTTGTTAAATTTTGGTATTATAAATACATAAATTTAGTTAAAAATGAGTATTTTGATATGATAAAACGATTTTACAATATTGAATCTTTGCTGGCTCCCAATAAGGTGTTGGTAATTTATGGACCGCGCCGTTCGGGAAAAACCACTTTGTTGAATGATTTTTTGCAAAAGACCGAATTGAAGTATCGTTTGATTTCGGGCGAAGACATTAATGTCCAAGAAATTTTGGGTTCCCGGGATTTTGATAAAATTAAAGAATACGTTGGCGATTTTGAATTGATCGCGATAGATGAAGCGCAGAATGTAAAAGGCATTGGTATGGGTCTAAAGATTATGGTGGATAATATTCCCGGCCTTAAAATAATTGCCACCGGTTCTTCAAGTTTTGACCTTGCCAACCAGGTGGGCGAACCGCTGGTGGGGCGAAAAAAAACAATTACCATTTTCCCGCTGGCGCAAATGGAATTGGCGCGAAATATCAATACCTATGATCTCAAACAAAAAATAGACGATTTTTTGATCTATGGATCATATCCCGAGGTTTATCTGTCGCCTTCAAAATCGGAAAAAATTGATGCCTTGAATGAAATTGCCAATTCTTATTTGTTAAAAGATGTTTTGGCGCTGGATAATGTTAAAAAATCAAAAACACTGGTTGATTTGGTAAAGCTTTTGGCTCTGCAGATAGGGAATGAAGTTTCTCTTAACGAGATCAGCGCCATTTTGGGCGTAAATTTGAAAACCGTGGAAAAGTATCTTGATATTTTGGAGAAAGGATTCGTGATCGTTCCTTTGGGGGCGCTCAAAAGAAATTTGCGCAACGAAATCCGCGGCAAGAAAAAATACTATTTTTTTGACAATGGCGTGCGCAACGCGCTTTTAAACCAATTCAATGATGTCGGATTGCGAAACGATGCCGGCGCTTTGTGGGAAAATTTTTTGTTTATTGAAAGGATGAAAAAAAGGGAGTATAAAAATATCTATGCCAATACTTACTTTTGGCGGACATACCAGCAAAAAGAAATAGATTTGATTGAAGAATATGAAGGGGGTCTGCATGGCTATGAATTCAAATATGGCGCCGGCAGCGCGAAAGCCAGGGAATTCTTGGCGGCTTATCCCGGCGCTTCGTTCGAAACTGTTAACCGCCAAAATTATTTTGAATTCTTAACCTAAATATAACCGCTCAAACCGGGGTCGGATTTTAAAGTCAATCTTCGACGTGCTCGCGGAAGTTTGATTTCCAATGATTCGCGTCCCGCCTTACCGCCGCGGATTTATCGAGAATCTCAACCAATCCGCTTGATCTTTGCGCCTACAATTCTTTGCCAGGGTCTATCCCCCGCGATTACACGGGGGTTAGACCCTTAAAATACAAGGATACGCTACCCCGGTGAGTGATTGCGTTACCGATTATTGACCGAATTGAAGACGGAGGTGTACGATTACATTAGATTTTCGCAATATGTTAAAAAACGCATATTATGGAAATATAGCCAATCCGAACCGGAAAAAATTTAAAAAATAATATTTTACAGGGAGCTTATCGAGTTGTTGGAATTTTAACCCTCGTAACCAAATTTAAACCAAACTCAATTATGGAAAGCAAAAACATCGCGCAAAATACCGATTATGACGAAATCGATCTGCGCCAGCTTGTCGATACCTTGATCGAGCGCAAAAAAACGATTATTTTCTTTACGATTGCCGCCGCGGTGATTGTTTTTGGCGCCAGCCTTGCCATGCCCAAGGTCTATCGCGCCCAAATGGCGATCCAGGTCGGTTCGATCGGTGACGGCCCGATTGAGCCGATCGCTCAGGTCAAGGATAAAATCGACCAAAATATCTATTCCGATAGCGCCGCTTTGCCGGTTAAAACCGCCAATGTCGCCGGCAGCAATATTATCACGCTTACCGTTGATGCCGTTGACCGCCAGGGCGCGATAAGCTTTCTGGATAAAGTCGGCCAAGCGGTTATTGCCGACCACTCGAAAATTACCGCCGCCCAACGCCAATCCCTCGACGATACCGTCGCTTCTCTTGAGAAAAATATCAAGGAAATTGAAAATGATCCCAAATATATGCTGGCGTCGAATTGTTCCAGCGATAAATATTTGGCGATCAGCGATATACAAGGCCGCGTTATCAACCTCAAATCGGCCAAATCGCAAATTACCGATACTGCGATCGTTAGCGCCGCTTCGGCCGCCGATAGCCCGATAAAACCCAATATCAAGCTGAACACGATCATAGCCGCGATTTTGGGATTGTTTTTGGGAATTTTTGCCGCTTTGGCCGGCGATTGGTGGAAGGGAAGCGGCGGAAAATAATGGCAATTGGCAAAGGCCGGACATTGATGATAATTCCGGGGAATGACCTTGAAATCCAAATCTAAAAATACGATTTGGCAAAGCGGCGCCTCGCAACCGCTTACCGGAAAATAAAGATAAAACGGTAAGGCGGGAGGCGAATCCTTGGAAGCCAGGCTTTCGCGAGCGCGCCAAAGATTGACTGCAAAACCCGGCCCCGGTGAATGGCTGCGGCGCCTCGACGAGTACGTCAATAAGATACGGATGCGAACGAATTCCTGAAAACAACAATTATGGACACGGGTAAGCTTATCAACTTCATTAAATTCGGGATATTCGCGGCGGTGTTGATGCCTCTGGTCAAGAATACCAATTTTTATTTTCCCTATGTCGGCCCCAAGAGCCTTTATTTTATGGCGGCGGCCGAATTGGTTTTCTTTTCCTGGGTGGTTTTGGCTTGGAAATGCGAATCTTACCGGCCGGATTTCAAAAACCCGCTGGTTGTCGCCGTTCTGGCGTTCTTGGCGGTAAATTTCATCAGCGCGGTTTTCGGCGCCAATTTCTCGGCCAGTTTCTGGTCAAAATTCGAGCGTATGAGCGGCGTGTTGATGTTTATTCATTTAACGGCGTTTCTGATCGCCGCCTCGTCGGTGATGGCGCGCGCCGATTGGCGCCGTTTGTTTGGCGCGAGCGTTGCGGTGGCGCTGTTCGTCGGGATCAGCGCTTTATTTGATAAAAGTATCGGGGCTAATGGCGGGGGATTGATCGGCAACGATTCTTTTTGGGGCGCTTACATTCTTTTCAACGCGTTCTTCGCATTATACCTTTTTGTTTGCGATGACCTTAAAAATTCCAAATTAAAATATTTGGCCGGCGCGGCGTTTTTGGTGCTTACCGCCTGTTTGATGGTTGAAGGCACAAGTTATATTCGGGCGGTCATTGAAGGCCGAAACGCTTCCGAAATGGGTTTGGTGAAAAATATGTTCAACCACGGCGCCCGCGCCGCCAAGATCTGTCTTTTGGGCGGCTTGGGGCTGTTCGCGTTGCTCCGGTTCTTGTTTTCCAAAAATAAAACGGTCCGGATTTTTTGCCGCGCGGCGTTGTTGGCCGGTATGGGCGGTTTGCTGGCGGCGGCCGCGTTAACCCTTCAACCGGGGAGCGAAGTTTACCAATCGATGGTCTCAAGATTCGGCGAGGGCACGATTCGCGGCCGTTTGGTGGTTTGGGAAACCGGCTGGAAAGGATTTTTGGAACGGCCTTTGCTGGGATGGGGTCCGGAAAATTTCAATCTGGTGTTCGCGCGTTACTACAACCCTTGCATAGGATCTCCCGAGTGTTCCGGCGAAACTTGGTTTGACCGCGCGCATAATGTGGTGGTAGATACTTTAGCCGAAACCGGTATCATCGGGCTTGTTGCTTATCTGGCGGTGTTCGCGGCCGCTTTATGGCTTTTATGGCGTCCGGTTTTCAAAAAGGGGGAGGGGTTGCCCCAGGCCGCGGCGTTTACCGCGCTTTTCGCGGCTTATTTTGTCCAAAACCTTACGGTTTTCGATATGGCGTTAAGTTATCTGATGTTTTATTTGTGTCTGGCGTTTATAATTTCCGATAGCAAAACTCCCGCCGTCGCGAACAGGCCCCGCCAAATATCCGCGGCGCCCCAGGCCGCGCTGGCGGCGATTGCCGGGATGGTCTGTTTCTTCTTGTTTGTTGTCGGACCGTTCTGGACCGATTGCAACACGGTGGCGGCCGCGAAAGCGCCGTACAACGGCGATCAAAAAATAGATCTCTACAAAAAATCATTGGGCGCGTCGCCGATGGGCAAATATCAGATAAGAATGTTCTTTGCCGCCCAATGGATCTCGGCCCTGCAGGATCCGACTATCATTAAAAAACTGGATGCCGGCGCGGCTCAGAAAGTTTTTGCTTATTTGTCGCAGGAATTGGAAAAAAGCCGTACCGAATCGCCTTACGATTTCCAGGCCCGATTGCGTTTGGCCCAGCTTTATAATGCCTGGGGGTTTTGGGACGAATCAAAACTTGCCTTGGCGGAAGAAGTTTTGAATGAAGCGCGGGTTCTTTCGCCCCAAAACCAGCAATATTACATCGAACTGGCGCAGACGCGCATTGAACAGGGCGATAAGGCCGCGGCGCTCGAACTGGTGCGGCAGGCTTATGATCTTTATCCGGCGCAGCCCCAAGCCGCGGCCGTCCTTAAAAAATTGGAGGCAATGAATACAACCTCTACCGAAGCGGTTCCGGCCGAAACCGGCAAATAATTTCGATTTCGGATCGATAAAAATATTACAATGACCCTATGGAGATTAACGCGATAAAAACCAACGAAATATTGGCCGATCACTGCACTTACCGCATTGGCGGACCCGCGCGATGTTATTTTTGCGCGGGCAGCGAAGACGAGGTTGCCGCCGGCCTTGAAGTGGCGCGGGAGAACAATATCCCGTTTTTTATTTTGGGCGGCGGCAGTAATGTTTTGTTTTCCGATCAAGGATTTCCCGGTTTGGTTTTGAAAATGGAGAACGTTTCCATCGACGCGCGCGATAACGGCGACAAAGTTATCTTGATCGCGGGCGCGGGAACTCCTTTGAGCCGGCTTGTTAAATTTGCTTGCGACAATTCGCTTACCGGAATGGAATGGGCTGTCGGAATTCCCGGAACCGTTGGCGGCGCGATCCGCGGCAATGCCGGCGCGTTCCACCGCGAAATGGGGGAACGCGTTTTAAAAGTACGCGCTTTCCATGTTGCCGCCGGCGGTATTGAAATCGGATTGTATCAAAAATCGGATTGCGGTTTCGCGTATCGCGACAGTGTTTTCAAACAGGACAAAAATTTGGTGATCGTATCGGTTGCGCTGTCGTTGGATAAGGGTGATTCGCAAAATATCAAATCCGAAATGGACGAATACCTTGTAAAAAAAAATACTACCCAGCCGCTGGACTATCCTTCGGCGGGCTCGGTGTTTGCCAACCCTCCGGGATTTTTCGCGGGGAAGATTATTGAAGACTGCGGTTTGAAGGGCATGATTGTCGGCGGCGCCAAAGTTTCCGAAAAGCACGCGAATTTTATTGTAAATCTCGGCGGCGCCTCGGCGGGCGATGTCCTGGAAATTATTTCCCGGATCAAAACCGCGGCCAAAGAAAAATTCGGCGTGGATTTGCGCGAAGAAATCGAAATCGTGTAAATGATTCCGAAGCGGATTTCGGGACAATTCCTTTCGGAACCGATAGACGGATTCCTTAGGCGCTCCGCAAGCATTCTTGCGAGGAAACATTATTTTGATCCGTGAAAATAATCCGCGCCCGTTAATTATTTTGTCGCGAAACTCAAAAAAAATTTTCTCACGGCGATTTTTTTCTTGAAAATATTTTTAAAAAATAAAAATAAAATATTTTTTCAAAAAAAATTTTTTAAATTAGTTTTCCACACTTGACAAAGTTGCGCTACGTGAAAAAATAAAACAAGGATATTGAATATTTTTTTAAAAATTTCAATATCCAAGGTCGAAAAAGAAAAAAAATTTCATAATATCGGATCATCTGATTGATCCAACAAAAAAATGGCAAAAGCAAAAGCAAAGCCGAAGAAAGTTGCGAAGAAGCCCGCAAAGAAAAACAAGAAAAAGTAGTTTTGCGAGTTTCGGGAAAAGTTTCTAAAGCCCGCTTTAATAATCGATAATAAATTTCTATGGTGGTAGTACCGAAAAAAAAGAAGGCTCGTCCTTCCAAAGAAAACAAACTGAAAGCCCGCAAGAGCAAGAAAAAGGCTTCCAATAGGTAATTCTCGTATTGGCAAATCTTTTTCCGGATAGGGGGAGGAAAAATTAAAGCAGCTTTAACAACAAAAGGAATATTCTAAACAAATATCCTTTTGTTGTTGCGTCAAGGCGCCAATCAGGCGTTTTTTATTTACCCG
>CAZUST010000005.1:0-24350 GCA_964623335.1 uncultured Candidatus Saccharibacteria bacterium | reverse complement strand
CCGGAATGCCCCGGGACTCTGCCCGGGGATGAATGGCGGGGAATCAAACTATCGCGCCGCCTTGGGTGCGCGGTAGTTTATTTACCCGCCGGAATGCCCCGGGACTCTGCCCGGGGATGAATGGCGGGGAATCAAACTATCGCAACGGGGTAGCGTATCCTTGTATTTTAAGGATCTATCCCCCGTGTAATCGCGGGGGTTAGATCCTGGCAAAGAATTGCCGGCACAAAATTAAAGGGGCCTAACCCTCGTTACCGCGAAGGTTAGGCCCCTTTAATTTTAGACTCAGTGAGCGGTTACGCATGACGCATACAGCGTTTTTTAAATTTTTTGTTATAATATCAATACCCTTAATTGGTTGTTCGCGCGGAGTTGTTGGCGCGCCATTCGCTCCAAAAAAAAATCGCGCGGAAACCCGACGCCGATGAACATCATAATCCGGACAAAGAATATTGAAATGACTCCTACGCTGCGCGACTTTATCGAACAAAAAATCGGCTCTATTGAAAAATATTACCGCGAATGCCAAACTAACGATAATCCCGGTTTAAGCGCTTCCGCCGAAGCGATTGTCGAGGTGGGGAAGGATACGCTTCATCACAAAAAGGGAGATATCTACACCGCGCAGTGCCAATTCACTTTCAACGGCAATAAGATCCATGCCAGTACCGATGCCGATGACTTGGAAAAGGCGGTCAGCGCGGTTCGCGACGATCTGCAGGATCAGCTTACCCGCCTGAAGGGTAAGCATCTTAACAAAAACCGAAAATAATGGTAATATTCGCCACGGAGTGATTTTATGAAAAGACTAACGGACAAGATGAATATAATGAATGAACGGAAAAGACCAATATGCAAGAAATGTAAAAAAGAAATTCAAAACCTCCGATCGGGTTGTCCGTGCGGGGGAAAGAAAATAATGTGGGTGTAAGTAGCGAATTTTGATTGAGTATGGGGCGGTGCCGACGCACGCCCTTTCTTTTTTTGCAAATTTGGCTACAATATAAAGGATTGTAAAACCGGTTGATATCAACGAAGAAGAAAATGTCATTTATAACCAAAATTTTCGGCGACGAAAACAAAAATTATTTCAAGCGGCTTCAACCCGACGTGGACGCGATCAACGCCCTTGAAGAACAATTCAAAACGCTTGATGATGCCGGTATGCCGGCCAAAACCGCCGAATTCAAAGAACGCCTGGCAAAAGGGGAGGCTCTTGATAGCCTTATGCGCGAAGCGTTCGCGCTGGTGCGCGAGGCGGCCCGCCGCAAGCTGGGGCAGTGGCATTTTGACGTCCAGCTGATGGGCGGCATTGTGCTGCACCAAGGCAAGATCGCCGAAATGCGCACCGGTGAAGGCAAAACCCTCACCGCGACCCTGCCGGTGTATTTGAACGCGTTAAGCGGCTTGGGGGTGCATCTGGTAACGGTCAACGATTATCTGGCCCGCCGCGACGCGGTGTGGATGGGGCAGGTTTATCACGCGCTGGGTCTTTCCACCGGCTGCATCAACCACGACCAGTCGTTCATTTACGATCCGGAATACCGCAAGGCGCAGGAGAACGAAGATACCATGCGCGATAATTTCGGTTCGTTCCATATTTCGCAGGACTTTTTGCGGCCCTGTTCGCGCCGCGATGCCTACGCGGCGGACATTACGTACGGTACCAACAACGAATTCGGGTTTGATTATTTGCGCGACAATATGGTTTATCGGCTCGAGGATCGCGTTCAGCGCGAACCGAATTTCGCGATCGTCGACGAAGTCGATTCCATTTTAATCGATGAAGCTCGCACGCCTTTGATAATTTCGGCACCCGACGTGGAAAGTTCCAAATGGTACCGTGATTTCGCGCGCATCATCCCGCAATTGAAAGATAAGGAAGACTACGAGGTTGACGAAAAAGACCGCGCCACCACGCTCACCGAAAACGGCATTGCCAAGGTGGAAAAAATAATGAACGTGGACAATATATATGAAGAAAAGGGCGTAAAATACCTGCACCATCTGGAGCAGGCGTTGCGCGCCCAGGCGCTCTACCGCCGGGACCGCGACTATGTGGTCAAGGACGGCGAAGTGATTATTATCGATGAATTTACCGGCCGCTTGATGCCCGGACGCCGCTGGTCGGGAGGCTTGCATCAAGCCATTGAAGCCAAGGAAGGGGTCGAGGTGAAACCCGAATCGTTAACGCTGGCATCGATCACCTTTCAAAATTTGTTCCGGATGTACAAAAAGCTGGCCGGCATGACCGGGACGGCTATTACTTCGGCCGAGGAATTCGATATGGTCTACGGCCTTGACTCGATCCCGATTCCGACCAACAAACCGATAACTCGCGTTGATTTGCCCGACCGGATTTATAAAACCGAGGCCGCCAAATTCAACGCCGTGGTGGCCGAGATCAAAAACCGCTTGAGCAAGGGGCAGCCGGTGCTGGTTGGCACCCGCTCGGTGGAAAAAAACGAATATTTAAGCAAATTGTTGGAAAGGGAAGGGATCAGGCATGAAGTATTGAATGCCAAGAATCATGAACGTGAAGGCGAGATTATCGCCCAGGCGGGAAGCTTCGGCGCGGTGACGATTGCCACGAATATGGCGGGCCGCGGCGTGGATATTCTTTTGGGCGGCAATCCGCCTGATCCGCAAACCGCGCAAAAAGTGCGCGATGCCGGCGGCTTATTCATTATCGGCACCGAGCGCCATGACGCCCGCCGCATCGATAATCAGCTGCGCGGCCGCGGCGGCCGCCAGGGCGATCCGGGGACAACTCAGTTTTTTATTTCCATGGAGGATGATCTGTTGCGGATCTTCGGCGGCGATCAAATGAAAAAGCTGATGGACATGCTTAAAGTTCCCGAAGACCAGCCGATTGAATCGGGAATGCTTTCCAAGCGTATTGAAGAAGCCCAGACCAAGATCGAGGGGATGCATTTTGACACTCGCAAACACCTGCTTGATTACGACAGCGTAATGAACAAACAGCGCGAGGTGATTTACAAAAAACGCGTCGATATTCTGAAGATGAACGACGAACAGCTGCGCGCCTACATTATCGATCTGGCGTCCCGGGGCAATGCGTCTGATAAATATTCGGATCGCGAAAAAGAAAACGGTGTCGACGCCATGGTGCGCGCCGGCCGCTTCATTGCCTTGCGGACCATCGATTTTTTCTGGCAGGAGCATCTGGAGTTAATGGATAATGTGCGCGATTCGGTGCGCTTGCGCGCTTACGGCCAGCAGGACCCGCTGGTTGAATACAAGAACGAAGCCAATAAGCAATTCCGCATTCTGCTCGATACCGTCGAGGCGAATATTTTGCAAAATTTGCTGACCGTGACGGTCAATAAGGATACCGCCGCCGCGGCGGCAAAAGAGGAGCTCCAAAAACCCGTTCAAGGTTTTGGCAAGGTTGACCGCAACGCCCCGTGTCCTTGCGGCTCGGGGAAAAAATACAAAAAGTGCTGCGGAAAATAACAAGTCTGTCAATATGGCGACTTTTCCTGGTTACCGTTGAAGCAGCTGCCGCAAAATACCGTCGACTATGTCTGGCTCGCCATCGATTGCTATTTGAGGGGAAATAAATGTTGCGAATTCGGTTGGTAATAATTTAAACAATGGAAATAAAAATAATCAAACAGCCGATTCCCAAATCTGAATTGAAAAAAATCGCCCAGGAAGGCTTTGGTGATTTGATCAAGGCGGCGGTCGACATCGAGAAGGGTATTGTTGCCATTGGGGGCGAACTGCATATGGATGAATTGGAACTGTTGGTCGAGAAAGAAAAATCGGATCATCGGAATGTGTGGGGGATAAATTTATATCCCGGAAAGGAAGGGGATGAATTTATGGAATTTGATTCGATGGTCAATTTGAAACCGGCTTTCGGCAATCGGACTCGCGGCGTGGACAATATTGAGATTCGAAACAAGATAATCGAAATTATCCGAAGATTGATTCAATGAGCGCCGATCTTCATAAAAATTTGGGTGCCGGCCGATGGTATGAACTGTCGCTGGCGCAACAGCTTGGAAATATCGGCAGCGAGATAAGCCGCGCCAAATTGGCGCAAAACAAAGACGACGCGCGATTTTGGGGCGCGGTTGCGCGCGGCCAGGAACTGTTTTTTTTGACTTTGGCCGACAAACGATGGTCGAAATGGAGAAAAAAAGAATTAAACCGCGCTTATGAAATTTTTTGCGACGCGGTTTTGGGCGGCAAAGTCTATGGCGGAGATTTGGCTTCATTGGATAAATATTTTACTTATTTCGCGATCGCAGCGGCAAATAAAAAATATTCCCAAGCTCATTCAACCTCGCCAAACAATTTTTAGGCAAGGAAGTTGACGTTATTTCTCCGCCGGAATATCCCGGGGGTTTATTGGTTTAAATACGAACCGCCCGGCAGTCAGTCCCGAGACGGTTTATTTTACCGGAATTCGTCCTCGATCGGGAGGCTATCGAGCAAAAACCGCTTCCCGGGAAAAATATTTCCGCCATAAATTCATTTTCTGAAAACTCGGCAAAAACCCGGGTAAGTTTACTTTTAACTGTTTTTGTGTTATCCTAAATTCGAATAAATTGGGCCATCCGGCCAATGCGCCGGTTCGAATATAATATGAAAAAGAATAATATCTGGTCGCTGGTTTTTATTTTGGTTCTGGTCGCGGTTTCGACGGTATTCTGTTTTCCGCAATACGTTAATCCGTATATTGATAAAGCCAACTCCCGTTTGAGTTGGAGCGTGCCGCATATTCCCGAAAAATCTTTCAATATGGGTTTGGATGTTAAAGGCGGCGTGCATCTGGAATATCAAGCCGATCTTTCTTCGGTTCCCGACGAGGAACGCGCTACCGTGATGGAGGGCGTCAAAGACATGATTGAACGCCGCATCAACAGTTACGGCGTGGCCGAACCCCAGATTCAGGTATCCGGCGAAAACCGCTTAATCGTGGAATTACCCGGTATCGACAGCATCCAAGAGGCGATTGACTGGATCGGCGCGACCCCTTGGTTAAGCTTCTCGGAAACCCGGCCGCAAGCGGAAACCGACGCGATCATCGCCAAGGCCAAAGAATTGCAGGGCAAATCGACCGAGGAAATTTTAAAGATCGATAATTATCAATTCGGACTTCAAAATCCCTACTTCAAGGAAACCGAATTAAGCGGCAAATATCTTACGAAGGCGACTTTGGATTTTGACCAGAATACCGGCGCGCCGCTGGTGTTGCTCAAATTCAACGATGAAGGTGCCAAGATTTTCGAAGCTGTTACCGAGCGCAACATCGGTAAAAATATAGCTATCTATCTTGATGGCTTGTCGATCATTGATACCAACGGCGACGGCAAAATCGACGGCGGCGATCTGTATGCCCCCAAAGTTAATGAAAAAATTTCCGGCGGATCGGCTCAAATCACCGGCATTACCAGCGTTACCGAGGCCAAAACCTTGGTTAAGCGCTTGAACGAAGGCGCTCTGCCGGTACCGCTGGGCAATCCGATCACGCAGCAAAAGATCGGTCCGACATTGGGCGCGGCCTCTTTTGACCAGACGGTCAGGGCCGGTATCTACGGCTTCCTGATGGTAGTCGTTTTTATGGTGCTTTATTATCGCCTGCCCGGTTTGCTGGCATCGCTGGCGTTGGTGCTTTATGGCGTGGTTTTGCTGGCGATTTTCAAACTGATGGGGGTGACCATGAGCCTGGCCGGTATCGGCGGTTTCATCCTGTCGGTAGGTATGGCCGTGGATGCCAATGTGCTGATATTCTCCCGCATGAAAGAAGAACTGGCTTCCGGCAAATCTCTGATAGCCAGCATTGAGACGGGCTTTAACCGCGCTTGGCCCGCCATTCGCGACGGTAACTTTACCACAATTGTCGTGGCGCTGATTCTGTTTTTCCTGGGTACCAGCTTCGTGAAGGGTTTTGCCGCCACGCTGACTTGGGGTATTTTCTTATCGATGTATTCGGCGATCGTCGTTACCCGGACATTCCTGCGCTTGTTCGCGAACACTAAATTGGGCAAGGTCATTTGGCTTTGGAGACCCTTGGCTTAAGCCGAAATTAACGAAAACCTATGATTCCATTCATTAAATACAAGAATTTCTTCATTGGACTTGCTCTGTTGGCGGTATTGGGATCGATTGTGGCGATCGCATATTACAAGCTTGAACCCGGGATCGAATTTACCGGCGGCAGCGTGATCAACATCGAATATAGCGGCAACCGTCCGGATAATGCCGCCGTTATCGCCAAAATCAATGAACTTAACCTCAACGATAAACCTACGATCTATACCGAGGGTGATAAGGGACTGATTATCCGTACCGTCGCGTTGGATGAATCCCAGCACGCGGCTCTTTTGGAAAAACTGAAGGACACCGGCGATTTTCAGGAAAAAAGTTTTGAATCAATCGGGCCGGTAGTGGGCAGGGAAATGACTTCGAAAATGTCCGTCCTGGTGCTTGTTTCGTTGTTGGCAATGCTCGTCTACATCATAATCGCGTTCAAAAACGTTCCCGGTCCGGTGGCTTCCTGGCAGTACGGCGTGGCCTCGTTCTTGATCCTGGCCCACGACATTTTGGTGCCCCTGGGGGTTTTCGCGGTGCTCGGGGCTTTTTACGGGGTACAGATTACCATTCCGATCATTACCGCTCTTCTGACTGTGGTCGGCTATGCCATCAATAATGTGATCGTGGTTTACGACCGGATCCGCGAAAATCTTGTGCGCGACCATCGGGCATCGTTTGCCGATATTGCCGACCGCGCCATTAACCAGACTTTGAGCCGCCAGATCAACACTTCGATTGCCACGCTTTTGCCGGTGGTAGCCATTTATTTCTGGGCCGGAGCCAGCCTTAAATATTTTGCCCTGGCACTGATCTTGGGCATTGTCGCCGGTACTTATTCTTCGGTATTCTTGGCCAGCCAAATTCTGGCGGTTTGGATGGGTTTTGACGAGAAAAAAAGAAAATAGGCAAGAGGTAAGACAATTAATTTCAGCTTTAAAATCCGCAATCCCCCGAGTTTTGCTTCAAGGTTGCGGATTTCGAAGATTCCCAAGGAGGCGTTCCTTTGGTCGATTCGCGGAGTTAACATCCGCGGCGTCGAAACACACTCGGAAAATATATTTTTACAATAGGCCCTCGCAAGGGGCCTATTTGACAAAAATTTGAAAATACTACATAATAATTAATGGCTAAAAAACCAGTCATTCTGCCGCTCATTTTTTTTGCAATTCGGCTTAAACGATGATTTTTAACTTAAATCAAGAAAAAATAAAAGTCGTCAAAAAATATGGTAAACATTAATTATCGGGAAATAGTCCGGGATTTGCTCAACCAGCTTCCCGCCAAGCAGCGCGAGGTTATCGAGCGCCGTTTTGGTTTGAAGGGGGGAGAGCGGGAAACCTTGGAGTCGATCGGCAAAAGCTATGGCATCTGCCGCGAACGCGTCCGTCAGATCGAGAAGGTTGGTCTGGTGAAAATGAAAAAAAAGGCTTCTGGCTATAAAGAAGCGTCCAAGCTTTTTGCCAAGTATTTGAAGAATATCGGCGGAGTGCGCGAAGAAAGCATTATGTTGGAGGAACTGGGCGGCGCCGATTACAAATCGCACGCTTATTTTCTGCTGACTCTTTCGGGCGATTTTATCCGCGCCAGCGAATCCGAAGATTTCAATAGCCTGTGGGCTTTGAATAAGGAATCCTTGGAAGCCGCTAAAAATTTTATCAAGGCGTCCCAGGCGTTGCTCGAGGAAAAGAAAACCCTTATGTCTTCGCGTGAACTGGCGCAGGCTTCGGGGATCAAGAAGTCCATCGCCGAATCCTATTTGGGAATTTCGCGCCGCATTCAAAAGAACAAGGAAAACCTCTACGGCCTGCGCGAATGGCCCGAAGTCAATCCCAAAGGCATCAAAGACAAAATTTATTTGCTGTTTAAGAAGACCTGCAAACCGCTTCACTTTACCGATGTGGCGGGCAAAATCGAGGGAAGCTTGGTGCAGACCGTGCACAACGAGCTTATCCGCGACAAACGGTTCGTGTTGATCGGCCGCGGTATCTATGCCTTGCGCGAGTGGGGTTATGTCGAGGGTGACGTCAAGGATGTTATCTTGAGCATCTTTCAGACCGAGAACAAACCGCTGACTAAGGACGAGATCTTGGCGCGCGTCATGAAACAGCGCCTCATCAAAGAAAACACCGTGCTTATGAATTTAAGCAACAAAAAATATTTCACGCGCGATAATGAAGGCAAATATTGGCGCGGTAACGTACAAGAATCGTAAACTTAAACTTTCAATTACAAGCGGCTCAAGCTATAATCAAAGCGTATCGGCGACGCTTCTTTTGCGTTTTGGGCGGAAGGAACGGCTGAAGATAAACGCTCAAATTTTTCGCGAACCGCCGCCGCCAAAAACTCTAATTAATTTGTTAGTCCCGGATTTGTCCGGGAACAAGCCAATGAAGAGTTCGAGGGAAACATCCTCCGGCCGCTGCCCGGGGTTCGTACCCCGGAAGACGAAATTTCAACAAAAATATAAATTCAATGTTTCAAGAGATAGTCGAGGGAGTTGAATTTTTATGGAAGCTTTTCTGGTACTGGTGGTGGATACCGGGTTTTTTCTATTTTCAAAAAAAGTTCGACTACTATTGGATGTGGTGGCGCCGGGAGATGTGGTTCGGCACTCTTTTTAAACCGACCCTGCTGGAAATACGCATCCCAAAAGAGATTCCCAAGCCGATCCGGGCGATGGAGATGGTTTTTACCACTTTGCACGGTGCGATCTACAACGATCCCGACTGGTGGGAAAAGTATGTTTCCGGTGAACCGCAAACCAGTTTTTCATTTGAAATAGCATCGATCGACGGGCAGATTCATTTTTATATTCGCGCGCATGGCGATTATCGCGAGCAGATTGAAGCCGCGATTTACTCGCAATTCCCCGACGTCGAGATCGAGGCGGTGGCCGATTATACCAAGCAGATCCCGATGGACATCCCCAACCGTGATTGGGACCTTTTTGGCTGGGATTGGAAAATGTTGAAACCCGCGAATTTTCCGATACCGACCTATGAATCTTTCGAAGAAGAGAATAAAAACGCCGAAGAAGAAGAAAAGATCGATTTCTTCACTTCTTTAATGGAAGGCATGGCCAAATTGAAACCCGGCGAACAGATGTGGATTCAAATTCGTGCCCGGCCGATCTATTACACTTCCCCCGACGGTGCCAAATTCGTCAAAGACGGCCAGCATTTGCGCGATGTTTTGGCCAAGCGTATCGACGAAAAGAAAGCCAATCTTACGCCCCTCTGGAAAGAACTGATTGACTTTATTATGCACGGCGCCTCCGCCGCGGAAGAAAAGCCGCAGGAACTTTTTCCGGCCGAAATGCGCCTGACCGCCGCCGAAAGGGAAACGGTTGAAGCAGTGGAAAAAAAATACTCCAAGCCCATCTTCGCGTGCACCATCCGCAATATTTATTTGGGCAAACGGGATGTTTGGTTCAAGCAGAATTACCGTTATTTTTACAACTATTTCAATCATTTTACCAACCCCAATATCAATTCGCTGTGGGTTTGGTCCAAAACTTTGACGCGCGTGAAAAAGTCGCCATTTTGGTTCGTGAATTACGTTCAGGATCGGCGCGCTTACGTGAAACGCCGCCGAATGTTGCGCGTTTACCGCGACCGGTTAAATTACTACAGTCCTTGGGATCGCGGCGATGAAGCGGCCAAGGTTATCCTTAACGTTGAAGAACTGGCGACGCTTTACCATTTCCCGTCGCATGGCGTTTCGCCTACGCCCGGTATTACGCGTACCGAAGCCAAGGAAACCGTGGCGCCGCATAATCTGCCGATCTAAGACAGCGGGGCGGCGGGGCTTTTGATTCCATTTGCGCCGTTCCGCGGCGGCTTTTGCTTTGAAGACCGGCGTGCCATTGGTCAAAAAAATTAAAAAAAGGTAAAATGCAACAATACAACATATGGAAAGAAAAAAAGAAGACATGGTGTATATCGGCCAAGTGACCTGGCGCGGTAAAAACACAAATTTCGGCATAAAAACCGATGATCGCCGCCGCCACATGTACCTGGTGGGAAAAACCGGCATGGGCAAATCGAACCTTTTGGAAAATATGGCCATCCAGGATATCCAGTCAGGGAAAGGCGTGGCATTCATCGATCCGCACGGCGAAGCCGCGGAAAAGCTTTTGGATTACGTGCCTTCTTGGCGCGTCAACGACGTTATTTATTTCAATCCCGGCGACGTCGATTATCCGACGGCGTTTAATGTGATGGAGATCTCGAATCCCGAACAGCGCAACTTGATTGCCGCGGGGTTGATGGCGGTATTTAAGAAAATATGGCCCGATGTCTGGTCGGCTCGCATGGAATATATTTTGAATAATACCATTCTGGCGCTTCTGGAATATCCCAATGCCACGCTTTTGGCGATTAACCGGATGTTTTCGGATCCGGGGTTTCGCGCCAAGGTGGTGGAAAAGGTGACTGACCCGATCATTAAATCTTTTTGGCTGACCGAATACGCCAACTATGATCCCAAATATGAACGCGAATCGACCGCGGCCATTCAGAACAAGATCGGCCAGTTTATCGCCAATCCTTTGATGCGTAATATTTTGGGCCAGGTAAAATCGTCCATCGATATGCGCAAGATCATGGATGAAAAAAAGATCCTGATTGTCAACATTTCCAAGGGTATGGTGGGCGAGGACAGTTCCCGGCTTTTCGGCGCCATGCTGATCACCAAGCTTCAATTGGCGGCCATGTCCCGCCAGAATGTTCCCGAAGAACAGCGCGAAGATTTTTATCTTTATGTTGACGAGTTCCAGAATTTCGCTACCGAATCATTCGCCAATATTTTATCCGAAGCCCGCAAATACCGCTTGAATCTTATTCTGGCCAACCAGTATCTGGGCCAGCTGGAAGAAATGGGCGCGAGCGGCAAGAACTCCAGAGTAAAGGACGCAGTTTTCGGCAACGTGGGCACGATGATCGTTTTTCGCGTCGGCGCCGAAGACGCGGAATTCCTGGAGCCGGAATTCGCGCCCGATATTCTGATCGAAGATTTCGTGAATTTGGGCAAATACCATGTTTACTTGAAATTGATGATCGATGGCATTACCAGCGCTCCGTTTTCGGCGCATACCCTGCCGCCCATCGAAAAACCGGCGATTTCCGAACGGGAAAAGATCATTAGCGTATCCCGCGAACGCTACAGCGTGCCGCGCGCGATCATCGAAGAAAAGATCGCCAGATGGACCGGCGAGATGAGCGAATCTACCGCCAAGAATCCGCCTGCCCATAACGGCCAGAACATGTCCAAGATGCATGAGATCACTTGCTCGATGTGCGGCAAAAAAACCAAGGTGGTCTTTGAGCCCGAACCTGGCCGGAAAGTTTATTGTAAGCCATGTTTAAAAAAACTTCAGGCCGCCAACGGTTCCAAGCCGGAAATTAGTGCCGCTTCGGCGGCGCCGGACGCGATTTCGGAAGGTTCATTACCCGCGCCACCGGTGGTTTCGCGCGGCAATAACCGCGCGCCGGTTGCCGCCGCTCCCGCCGCTTCTGCGCCAAACTTTGTTTCAGTGGCAAAGCCGCGCATATCGCTCAATGATCTGGCGCATACCCAGCCGCAACGGTTTTACGGTTCGCGCAAGACCGAGCCTGCCCGGGTAAAAAAAGAAGTCAAAATGGACGAATTGAAAAAAGCGCTTAGCGACGCGCTGGGCGGGACTCTTAAGCAAAATAACGATACGGCCGGTTCCGTTCCCGGCGGCCGATATCCGAATCCATAATTTTAATCCGGTTCGGACGCCGGGCCGGGCATTATTATATTTTTTTGTATGAAATCTTTAAAAGAAGGCAACTTTGCCAATAAACGGGTGCTCGTTCGCTGTGATTTTAATGTTGCGATCGACGATAGCGGCAAGATTACCGATGATTTTCGCATCGCTAAAGCTTTGCCCACGATAAAATATCTCGCGAAAAGCGGCGCGGTTGTGGTTATAATGAGCCACCTCGAAAAAAAGGAAAGAGTTTTAAGTCTTGAAGCGGTGGCCTATCGTTTGGAAAAACTTTTATCGGAAAACGTGGAGTTTCTCGACGATTGCGTCGGCGACAAAGTTGAACAGGTTATTAATAAAGGCCGTTCCGGAAAAATATTTCTGCTCGAGAACTTGCGCTTTTACGAGGAAGAAAAAATGAATAACGATGATTTTGCCCGCAAACTGGCCCGGCTGGGCGATTATTATGTCAATGAAGCCTTCTCCTGTTCGCACCGCGCGCACGCGTCCATTGTCTCTGTTCCGCGGTATCTGCCGTCTTTCGCGGGATTGCTGTTGGAGGAAGAAATGGCCAATTTGTCCCGGATAACTCATGATCCGGCGCATCCTTTTGTGGTGATCATCGGCGGTTCGAAGGCGGAAACCAAGAGCAAGATGATCGTGAACATTTCCAAAATCGCCGACCATATCTTGATCGGATCCAAGATCGGCGAAGATATTTTGATTCAGAAGCAGCAGTTGATGGGCCGTCCGCCGGTCAAGCGCGATCCGGCGGTTGACGCCATTGATCTTACCAGCTCCCGTATCCATCTGCCGGTTGACGGCGTCCTGGCCTTGCGGGACCTTTCGGAGGGTTATTCAAGGACGGCCGCGATCGGCAAACTGCGCGGCGAGGAAGATATTTATGATATCGGTCCCGAGACCGTTAAATTTTTTGTCGAAATCATCAAAGACGCCAAAACGATATTTTTCAACGGTCCGGTCGGATTGTTTGAACGCCAGGAATTTTCTTCCGGGACCAAATCAATACTTGAGGCGATTGCGCGCGCTCATAATGCTTATCGCGTTGCGGGCGGCGGCGAAACTATTGAGGCGATTCATAAATTCAGTTCCGAAAAAATGTTCAACTTCATTTCTACCGGCGGCGGCGCGATGCTGGATTATCTGTCGGGGAACACATTGCCCGGGATCTCGGCGCTGGAACATAGCCTTAAAGAAGGACTGACCGCCAAATCGGCCGCGGCGCCGATACCAAAACCGGTATCAGCGCCCAAGTCGATGCCGGCTCCCAAACCGCAAGAATAGTTGTTTGGTAAAGTAAAAAAAATAAAAACTGCCCCGGAGATGATTGTCGCGATTCATACTTGAACCGACGATCCCCGAGTCGTTTCGATGAGTAAATAACCAAGATGGATGAAAGAAAAATAAAAAATATGGATTTGGCGGCGAGCCGCATCCGCCAAGCGGTAAAGAATAAGGAACGGGTGATCATTTATGGCGATGCTGATCTTGATGGCGTTTCGGCGGCGATTTTGGCCGGCGAGATTGTAAAGAACGCGGGCGGAAACGTTATCGCTTATTATTTTCCGAACCGCGAGGCGGAAGGCTACGGCATTACCCGAACCGCCCTGGAAAAACTCAAACAATATTCGCCGGCGCTTCTGGTCGCGGTGGATCTTGGAATCGGTAATTTCAAAGAAGTAAAACTTGCCCGCGAACTTGGGTTTTCCACGATTATCATTGATCACCATGAAATATTGGATGGCGTTCCCGAGGCCGATATCGTAGTGGATCCCAAACAGCCGGGCGATGAATCTCCGTTTAAATTATTTTCGGCTGCCGGCCTGGTTTTTAAGCTGGCTGAAGAGTTTTTCGGCCATGATTTTTGCGGCAATTTGCGGCAAAGCTTTGCCGAGCTTGCCGCCTTGGCCACCATGGCCGATATGATGCCCCGCGAAGAAGGAAATAAGGATATCATCAGCGAAGGCCTGGCGACGATCAGCCATTCTTTCCGGCCCGGCATCCGGGCGTTTTTCGACACCGACGCGTTTTTCGAAAATGATTCGCGCAATTTCAATAACCGCATCAACCGTATCATTACGGTCTTGAATGTTCGCGATATGCGCGACGGTATGCCGGCGGCTTTCGAATTGCTGCGCACTCCCACGCTGGAAAAAGCCTCCGGATTGATCCGCGAATTTTTAAAAATCAATGAATTGCGCCGCGCCAAGATCGACGCCATGGTTGCCATGATCGAGAAACGGATAAATCCCGCCGATCCGATAATTTTTGAAGGCGGCGCCGTCTGGGAATCGAATCTTTTGGGAACGGTCGCGTCGATTTTGAGCCTTAAATATCAAAAACCGACATTTATATATAAGCAATTGGAAACCGAAAGCCAGGGAACGGTACGCAGTATCGAAGAGATTGACAGCGTCGCGCTGATGAAAAAATGCAAAGACCTGTTGATCACTTTTGGCGGCCACCCCAAAGCTTCCGGCTTTAGGATAAAAAACGAAAATATCGATAAATTCAAAACTTGCCTAATCGAAACATTAAGAGATCCGGCGTTAAATGACGCAACAAAATAACTCAAACCGAAAATCGGTGTTTGGATGTATTAAAAAAGCGCGGTTGATCCGCCTCGTTTGCCATTTGTCCCGCCCTTCGGCAAAAATCAGTGCCGTTACGCCGAAAATGAAGCCGGTAAAACCGCCAAACGGCTCGAATATCGAATCGAGAAATTCCGGTTTATCGACTCCGGATCGCGGCGCGTATGAATGCTTCCGGACAGTATGTTTTTGTCCCGTAATCCCCGCAAGCCTTATCATATTTTAAGTAATTTGTCAATAGTTGACACTTTTTTATTTTAATTTTAATATTAGTATTGGACGGAAAACCCAAGCCGGCAAAGCAACTGCCGCTTTGAAGCTTTAAGCGGAAAAGCGGAGGAAAGTCTGAACTTCCACCCGTATCGCTTTATGCGAAGCGGGAAATGTAGAGGGTAACCCCCTTCGGCCGTGAGGCTCGAGGTGCGAACAGTGACGGTTTTTCCCGAAAGGGAAAACCACCCGGCGTAGCTTTATGCGAAACAGGGCGAATTCCATGGCGACATGGAAGTGAAACGGCTAAATCCTTACTGGATGCAAGAGTAAACAGAGATTTTTGAATGTATGAAAAAACTCTGACCAAGTAACTCGCTTGACCCCGAGAGCAATCGAGGGGCTAGATAAATAGTTGCTCGATCCCGCCAATTCCGGCGGGACGGACAGAATTCGGCTTATTGCCGGCTTGGGCTTTCCGTTGAGTTGATATTTACATAGGGAATTTTTGCAAGGTTTCACCTTGCGTGCAAAGTGAAATCTTGCGAAACTAGCATGGCAAATCTTTTTTTGAACGGCGGATGGCTTAATGTTGAAAGCCGGGGGATTGCGATTCCGGCGATAATCTTGGCGGTTTCTTCGGTGGCCAGCCGTTTGTTGGGAGTGGCGCGGGACTGGCTGCTTTCCGAACGCTTCGGCGCCAGTGCCGACCTGGACGCGTACTTCGCCGCCTTCCGGATTCCCGACCTGATCTATAATCTGCTGGTTTTTGGCGGGATCGTGGTGGCTTTTTTGCCGCTTTTTTCGGATTATTACGCCAAAGATAAGGCGGCGGCCTGGCGGTTTGCCAATAATCTTTTAAACGTGTTCGTGGCGCTGCTCGTTTTGGTAAGCGTCGTTCTTTTCGTATTCACGCCCGAGATGGTGGTGATGGTCGCGCCCGGGTTTACCGCGGCGCAACTGGCCAAAACCGCGTTTTTGAGCCGGATAATGTTTTTGAGTCCCATAATCTTCGGCATCGCGTCGATTTTTTCGGGAATACTGCAATATTTCCACCGGTTTTTGGCCTATAGCCTGGCGGCCGCGTTATACAATATAGGCATCATTGCCGGGATTTTATTTTTGGGGCCTTATCTGGGGATTTACGGCGTTGCCATCGGCGTGATTTTTGGCGCATTGCTGTACCTTTTGGTTCAGGTCCTGCCCGCGATAAACTGCGGTTACCGTTACCGGCCGGTTTTCGACTTGAAGGCGCCTTCGTTGAGGCAAGCCGTTTATTTGATGTTGCCTCGCACGCTGGGAATTGCGGCCAATCAACTTAATCTGATCGCGCCCACTGTTATCGCGTCGTCGCTGGCGGCCGGATCGATCACGATCTTTAACTTGGCCAATAATGTTTATGGTATTCCGGTGGGAATTATCGGTATCTCTTGGGCGACCGCAGCCTTCGCTTCGTTTTCCCGTGCGTATACCGAAGGCAAGTACGAAGAACTGGCGGATAAATTTTCCGCATCTTACCGCCAGATCGGCTATTTGGCGGTGCCGGCTTCGTTTTTGCTGTTCGTGTTGCGCCAGCCGATTGTTAATTTTCTTTATTATCACGGCCAGTTCACCCGCGAGGCGGCCTTGTTGACTTCGGCATCGCTGGGATTGTTTTGTCTGGGTATTTATTTTTCCTCGATGATGCCGGTGGTTTTTCGATTGTTTTTTTCGACGCGCGATACCGCGTCGCCGACATGGAGTACCGTCATTTCCGTAGCTGTCAATATAACCTTGAATTATGTTTTTGTGGCATTGCTTGCTTCCGGTCCTCTGGCTGGTTTGTTTAGCCGGATATTCGGGTTGGAAGGTATTGCCGATATTTCGGTTCTGGGGTTGGCGCTTGCCTATAGCATGGCCAATATGTTGCAGCTCGCGATCCTTGTTTATTTGGTCGGCCGCAAAAAAAGTATCCCGATACGTTTTCGGGAAATTGCGGTATCTCTGATAAAAACCATAATTGCTGGTGTTTTTATGGCGATTGCGGTATATTTTGTAAGTGGCGCGCTGCCGCAGAACGGCATGGTGGAAATACTCGTCAATATGGCGCTTGCTTCGTTGGCGGGCGGAATAGTTTATATTGTGGCGACGATCTTGTTGAAATCTCCCGAAGTGATTTTGTTTAAGAAATTTTTGCGCCCGAAAATTCAAAGATAAAATGAGCTACGACCGATCAAAGATCAGAAATTTCGTGATCATAAGCCATGTTGATCACGGCAAATCGACCCTCGCGGATCGTTTTTTGGAGTTGACCGGCACGGTTAAAAGCGACAAACTTGGCGCCCAGTATCTCGACGGAATGGATTTGGAGAAAGAGCGGGGGATCACCATCAAAATGACGCCGGTGCGGATGGATTATAAGGGCTATGTCTTGAATCTTATCGATACTCCCGGCCATGTCGATTTCGGTTACGAAGTCAGCCGCAGCCTGGAGGCGGTGGAAGGCGCGATTCTTCTGGTGGATGTGATGCAAGGTATCCAGGCGCAAACTTTGGCCAATTTGGATCTGGCGCGCAAGCAGAACTTAAAGATAATTCCCGCGATCAACAAGATCGACTTGCCCGGCGCCGACGTCGACAAAGCAAAACTTGACCTGGCCAGCTTGCTGCAGGTTTCTCCCGATGATATTTTTTCCATTTCGGCCAAGTCCGGCATTAATGTGGAAACGCTGCTGAATGAAGTTATCGCCAAGGTTCCCGCTCCGCAAGGCGATCCTCAAAAACCGTTAAAGGCTTTGGTTTTCGATTCCAAATACGACCCTTACCAGGGAGTTATCGCTTATGTGCGGTTAATGGACGGCCAGGCGGTTTACAACGATAAACTTTTTTTGATCCAGAACAAAGCCGAGGGTTTTGTCAAGGAAACCGGTTATTTTCGTCCCGAACTGGTTAAATCCGGCGGCATCCGTTGCGGCGAGATCGGTTATATCGCGACCGGTATCAAGGAACCGGAAAAAGTCCGGGTGGGGGAAACTATTACCTTGGCTTCGGCTTACAACGAAAAGACCAAAACTTTCCTGGTTGAGCCGCTGCCCGGCTATGCCGAGCCCCGGCCGATGATCTTCGCGTCGGTCTTCCCGGAAAATGCGGATGATTTCGATACCCTTAAAGTTGCTTTATCCAAACTCAAACTCAATGATCCGGCGTTTGTTTTTGAACCGGAAATGAAAGAATTTTTAGGCCGCGGTTACCGGTGCGGATTCTTGGGTACTTTGCATGCCGAGATCGTTTGCGAACGGCTTTTCCGCGAATTCGATCTGGATCTGATCATCTCGTCGCCCTCCGTGGTTTATAAGATCAAGAATGATCGCGGCCAGGATCTCACGATTTATACTACCAGCGACTGGCCTGATCCGGCCTCCATCAAAGAAACTTTGGAACCCTGGGTCAAACTCGAAATCGTGACGCCCATCGATTACCTTGGGGCAATCTCGGATATGGCCAAGGAATACCAGGCAAATTATCTTAATACTGATTATGTCGGCAACGAAAAGCTTTTACTGTCTTATGAGATCCCTCTGCGCAAGATCGTCAGCGGTTTTTATGACGCGCTCAAGGGCGTATCTCAAGGTTATGCGTCGATGAACTATGAACCCATCGGTTACCGCCCGGCGAATCTGGTCAAACTTGACATCCTGATCAACGGCGAAAAGGAAGAAGCGTTCGCCAAGATCGTTCCCGAACAGGATGCGGCTTGTGAAGGCCGGAAAATTACCGCCAAACTGAAAAACGCTTTGCCGACGCAAATGTTCGCCTTGCCGATTCAAGCGGCGCTCGGCGGCAAAGTCGTGGCCCGCGAAACTTTGGGCGCCAAACGCCGCGATGTTACCGCGCCATTATACGGCGGCGATGTCACGCGCAAAAATAAGCTCTTAAAGAAGCAAAAGGAAGGAAAAAGGAAACTTCAGGCCCGCGGCCAGGTGCGTATTCCGTCCAAAGTGTTCATGGCCATGTTCAAATCGAATTAAATCGAATTAAATCATTACCCGACTCAAAAACAAAAACGCCCAAGGCGTTTTTGTTTTTGCCGACGTATTTTTTAAAACGTGGAAAACAGCGGCGCGACTAAAAGTAATACGGTGCTCAGTGCCACAAAGATGACCACGACTTTCCAAATCTTTTGAACAACTTTTTTGGATTTCATAGTTTGCCGTTTTAGGTGTAAAATTATCTCGTAGCTCGCCATTCGAACGTTCTAATGTATTTATCGGTCATTTTTGCATTTCCGTCAAGGTCGGTCGCGGGTAATCGCTCGCCGGGTATTTGTATTTAAGATCATTCCTCGATGTGCTCGTCGAGGTGCGGCTTCATTAAACTTGCATTTTAAGTTTGCGTGGTGATTTCCAGTGGGTGGTTACGGTCGCAGATTTTATAACCGTTCATCGGGGCCGGATTTTTTTGAAGCCAATCTTCGGCGTACCCGCGGAAGTTTGACTTCAAAGATTCGCGTCCCGCCTCGCTTTATCTTTGCTTTCCGGCGAGCGGTTGCGAGATTTTTTGCTTTTGGCCTCGCGCTTTCAGTTTTACGTTTAATCCCATGGCGGTTAAAATTCCCCGGCGCAAAAAAAGGAAAAGTTTTCGTTCCCGGCTGGTTTTGGCTTTCGGCGGCTTGATTGCGTTGGGCGTGGCCGGATTTTTGGCGGTTTCCAACTGGCGGATATACCAGGACCGCCGGACGATGCAGGCCGATATCGGCGAGCTCCACGAGCAAATCCAGATTCTGGAGGAGCGCCGCAAAGTTCTTCAGGCGGGCCTTAACGCCGCGCAGGGCGATGATTTTCAGGAAGAGAAATTGCGCGACCAGGGATATAAAAAACCCGGCGAAGAGGTGATCGCGGTCTTGCAGAATGAATCTGCGGGTGCTACAAATCAAAATGAGGCATCCGGCGGCGGCAGTTTTTGGTCCCAGTTGTGGCAAAAATTGCGGAGCATCCAGCCATAAGTATTTCCCGTTGGCGGGTTTGCCTTGCGTTAGTATTCCAAAGATTATCCATCGGCGGGCATCGTCTGCCATAATCCGAAGAGCGTAGGCGGGTGTCGTATAACGGCTATTATGCAACCTTCCCAAGGTTGAAACGAGGGTCCGACTCCCTTCACCCGCTCCCGTAAAATGTCCCGATAAGGGGCGTTTTTTGTTAGAGCGACTTCTATAAAAAAATTCGGATACATTTTTAAACGACATGGTGGTCCGGCATTCCGTCCCGTTTGAATCGCGCCCCGTCTGCTGACGGGCCACGAAAATCCCGCCCCGCATCGCCCTTTTGTTTTTCTTTCCAATTGAATTACGAAACCCTTTGTGTTTTGGGGTCTATCCCTCGCGTAATCGCGAGCGGTTAGACCCCTTCAGCAGTATTTGAATTTAACGGTTTCGTAATCCAAAGTATACCAAAAAAAATTACCAAAAAAATTGAATGAAGTTTGTTTTTTTGATAAAATAAATAAACTACATTTTTTAAATATATGACAAAGATTAAAGTCAGGGATCTTGACCCAAAAAAGAACCGGCGGCGGATTTTTTGGCGCGGAATTTTTGCGGCATTGGCCGCGGCGCTGATTACCGGCGGCGCGGTTTGGGCCGGAAGTTTGACGCCCTTGAGCAGTCCGGCGGCCACCGGTTACACTTTGGAAGATATTTACAACCGATTAAATACCAATACGGCGGCCACCGCCGGAAACCACATTTTTTCTCCCTCGGGCAATCCCGCGGGATCAATGCGCACGCTTACCGAAATTTACGATAAAATTCCCACCATTGACGCCAGTAAAATTCTGGCCGGGACAACTTATTTGGGCATTGCCGGAACCATTGCGATCAAAGACAGCGTTATCGGCAATAACGGCGAATTAGCGATCAATTTGCCCGATGGTTATTATAGCGGCAAAACCGCGACGGCCAGCGATACTGATTTGATCGCGGACAACATCAAAAGCGGAATTAATATATTTGGCATTGACGGCGATAGCAATATAGCGGACACTTCCAGCGGCGACGCGGCGGCGGGCGATATTTTGTCCGGTAAGATTGCTTGGGTGGATGGTGCGGAAGTTACCGGCACTTATTCGGCGGCGGGCTATACTTGGACCAAGGCGGGCGCGGGGTCGTGGGAGGGAGTAAACGAAAATCTTGACTGGGTGCAAGGCGTGGGCAATGCCAGCTGGTGGGCCAGCCAGACTTATTCTTATTGCGGCGCGGCGGCCTCCTGCACCAATAATGGGTCCTTGCAGGCCGTGGCCAGCTATACCGGGCCGCCGGGAGGCTGGAACGGCTCCAACGATTATGCCGCTTTCAATAATTCGGCGTTGCAAAATTATGAAGTGATCACCGCCAATGGCACCAATTTGGGCGACTGTACCGCCGACGCGGGCGATTTGGTATTTCCCGACGGTTCGGTTTGGGATAAATCGAACACAACTGCTTACGGAGTGAAATTAGCCGGGTGCGATTCCAACGACAGTAATGCCACCACGACTTGGGCGCTGGCCGGCGGCGCGACCACCGGGCCGGAGGCGGCGCAATATGCCTATGCCCGCAATGCACCGAGTGCTTTGAGTATTGCCGATGCCTGGGACGGGAAAAAGAATTTGACCACGGGCGCTAAGGGTACCCATTCTTACACCAGCGACGGCATCGACAATGATTATTACGACCGGCCGGCGGTTTCTTGGTACGCGGACACTGGCGACGGGGATGGGACAAGCCGTTTGCCGATGATCGAAGAATACGAGCGGGCGCGGCGGGGAACATCGGACAGCGCGACCAGCTTGCTTTACGAGACGGGTGATTATTGGTCAAATATCAATTGGTCAGCCTTGCAGGGCTCGGGTAGCTCGAGTACCAACTACGCCCGCTACTTCTTCCCAAGCCTCGGTTCCGCGAGTACCAATACCGTCAATCTCCAGAGCAACCGGCTGTGGGTCGTGGTGCGCCAGTGATTGATTATTTGATTATTTTTGCGTTTCGAAATTTTTTTAAGGTCGTTCCTCGGCGTAACCGCCGAGGTGCGGCCTTGGCTAACTTGTATTTTGATTTTTTTGAACGTCGGCGCGCGGTTACTTTTTAAAGGAAAATTTGACAGGCGAGCGCGAATTTGTAATACTTTGTATTACATAACAAAAAAATATGCGCAACATTGTTACCATATCGCTACCCAAGCAATTGGACGAGCAAATTGAAAAAGAGGTCAAAGACGGCAGGTTCGCGTCGAAAAGCGAATTCATCCGCAGTTTGATCCGCTTGTGGCAGGAGGAGCAGGTATTAAAGGATTTGCGACAGAGCAAAAAAGAAATTGCCGCCGGGCTTGGCAAAGAGTTGAAATCGCTTAAGGATTTGCGATGAGTTTCGCTTTTTTTGCTTTGGACAATTAAATGAAAATCATTTATTCACCGCGTTTTGCGCGGTTATATGAAAAGTTGCCGGTTAATATTAAAGATAAAGCCGAAAACGCGGAAAAAATATTCAGAGATAACCCGCAAGACGCACGGTTGCATGTTCATAAGCTGGGCGGCCGGCTGGCAGGTTGTTGGGCGTTTTCAATAGATAATACTTATCGGATAGTTTTTCGTTACGGTGGCAGCAAAGAAAAAATATATTTTGATTTGGTTGGGAACCACGATGTGTATAAATAAAATTTAACAACCGCTGGGCCGTGCCGGAACCGGCAAGCGAGCAGATCCCGAGCTACCCCGCCAGCGCCCGCTACTTCAACCCGAGCCTCGGTTCCGCGAGTACCAATACCGTCAATCTCCAGAGCAACCGGCTGTGGGTCGTGGTGCGCCAGTGATTGATACGACCGCGGTTTTGAATTATGGCCGCTATTCACATTTGCCGATTTTTCAAAAAAGCTATGAATTGCTCAAATAGAAAAATATAAATTCAATGAAGGTTAAAAGAATTATCAAGTTAATTTTTGCCTTTTTGTTTTGCGCGGCGGCGCCGGTTTTTGCCGCCAGCGGCGGGATTGACGCAACCGGCCGTTATGCGTGGACGGAAAACGCCGGCTGGCTTGATTTTGGCGTAAGCGCGGGCAATGTGCCGGTGGGCGATTCGCCTGTTTTTTTACGCGCGGCGGACGCCGCAAAATGAAATCCAATTTGTTTCCAATTAAAGTGTTATATTTGAATCGTATTTGAATATAACTTTTCAAACGAATTTATCTTTTTAAAAAGGGTCCGACCCTTTTTAAAAAGGTCGGACCCTTTTAACCGTTGGCGTGGCGCGTTGCGCGTCGTTGCGTTTAAACGGCGTTTTTTATTTACCCGCCGGAATACCTCGGGACTCGTCGGTTTGAGCACGAACTGCTCGGCACTCCGCCCCCGGCGGTTTATTTTTTTGGAAAGGTGGTTTAATTTAGCGCAGGCTTCGCGAGTATTTGAAAAGCCGCGATAAAAAGGGTAATCTATGGTAAAAGCTATTAAAAAGCTATTTGATGGCAAAACCATATTACGAAAAACCAAAATTCATATTATACCAAGCAAATTGCTTGGATGTTTTGAATGAGTTGCCGGAAAATTCCGTGGATATGATTTTTGCCGATCCGCCCTACTTTTTGTCTAGCGGTTCTTTTACTTGTCAAAATGGGAAAATGGTAAGCGTTAAAAAGGGCGATTGGGATTTAAGCAACGGTACAAAATAAAAATTATTAGGTTTGCAATGATATGAAACAACACGAGGCAGTAATAAAAATAATGGAACAGCACGGCGGTTATGCTACTTTAGGGCAATTAAACCAAGAAGTTTTGAAAATTGATGGCGTAGTATGGAAAACTAAAACGCCGTTTGCTAGTATTCGTCGCATTGTCCAAGACAAACGGTTTTTTTTCAAACTTAAACCGGGTTTATGGGCATTGCTTTCTTATAAGAATAAATTGCCAGAGAATGTTTTTCCGGCTGTTTCAACATCCAAAACAGAAGTAGATATTTTTAATCATGCTTATTATCAAGGATTACTTGTGGAAATTGGTAAAATAAAAAAATACGAAACATTTGTACCGAGCCAGGACAAAAACAAAAAATTTCTGGATAAAACTCTTGGTGAAATCAGTTCGCAACATCCATTTTACGAATTTGGTTACAATAATATTGTTGGCAGAGCAAGAACTATTGATGTTTGCTGGTTTAATATTCGCAAGATGCCCAGTATTCTTTTTGAGGTGGAGCATTCGACCGACATTTACAATTCACTTTTGAAATTCAACGAATTACAGGACTATAACACAAATTTTTTTATTGTTGCAGATAAAGCAAGAAAAGCCGAATATGCAAATAAACTTGGTCAAAGCGCATTTGTGCCGATTAAATCAAGGGTACAATTTATGGATTATGACAGATTATCCGCTTTGCATGCAAAAACGGCCGAAATCGCAATTCTAGAAGAAAATTTAAATTTCTAAACCCATGAAATTAAAACAATTTATAAAAGAACTAAAAGAAATATCTAAAAAAGTTGATAACCCGGAATCCGTTGAAATTCAAATGGCGGATTGTATTCCTGTGGTAAATCCAATCCTAAAGAATAATACGGTATATATAACAGATGTTGAGGATGAAGGTTGATGAAAGTTGCAGACTTGCGATTTTAAGAAAAAACAATACAGAAAATTGATGGCGCCGCTAAACATTGAAGTAGAATATATCTATGTTTAAGTTCACATACATATTGCACTCCTTGAAGCCGTAGCTTCATGGAATTT
>CAZUST010000004.1:46529-56775 GCA_964623335.1 uncultured Candidatus Saccharibacteria bacterium | reverse complement strand
AAAATCAATCAAATTAACGCTTCGGAACTGTCAATTATGTTCCATGGCTTGAACAGAGTTAGGTCGATCTATTGGTATTTGAGATGTAAAATTATAGAATGGAGCATTGACTATTATGGATACGATATCAGCCAACAATAAAGGAATAAAATTCGCCAATTTAAATTTTTTGACATTGGACGCGAACGATAAGGATTTTTCGAACTGCGAATTTTTGAAGTGCGATTTTTTGGATTACGATATGGCGGGCGCGGCGTTTTCGGAATGCAAATTCATCAACTGCAATTTTTCAATACGCGCGTCGATAATTGCAGCTTTAAGGGTGCTTATTTTGAGGGATGCAAATTCTTTTCTTTAGGATTGGCGGAGAAAAAATCGCGGTTTATCATGGCGAATACGCGGAAATTACCGGTACACTGGTAAAATACGGCAATTATGGCCGTGTGTTTTCCGGGCATGACCATGCGGCGCGGATTGAAAATTTTGGAAAGATGCTTTTTGTGAATCCGGGGACGTTAACGGATAATCATAAAAACGATATGGACGATCCGAGCGTCACGGTTTACGATTCGACCGCCAATGCGGCAAAATTGATAAACATAAATTAACGCGAAAAAGATTATGGAACAGGGCCAAAAATCACAAGGTTGGCATTGGAGTTACGATTTTAAAGGAAAGCAAGGCGCTTTTGGGCAAGTGCCGGGGATCGTATGGGAAGGGAATTAAAGGAGATCGAAGGCCGCGGCAAGCGGCAAAGAGATTTTTTGATGGCGGATCCTTGAGTTTTTATCTGTGATTTACCGAAATTGTCGACTGGGGGCGGCAATAGTGCTATGCTGGGAATATCATTAAACAATCGGAAATTATGAATAAAAAAATCGTTTTCATAACAATTATTGCGATAGCCGTTATCGGAGGTTTTTATTATCTGGCGAATAAAAAGCCAGCCGAAGTGCAAACTTCGATTACGCAGACCGGGGAAACGGAAACTCCCGCTGCCGAAACAGTCGCAACTTCGACCAAGAATGAAAACGAGGCAAGCGTTACGCCCGAAGAGACACAAACCAATCCGGTGGAGGTTAAACCCGAGGAAGTGATCGGCAAATCGGCCGGAGGACGCGATATAATGGCTTACCACTATGGCACGGGATCAAAAGAGATATTGCTGGTGGGCGGGATTCATGGCGGATATTCATGGAATACCGCGTTGCTGGCTTATCAGATGATGGATTATTTTGACGCCAATCCTACGGCAATTCCTAGCGGGATTAAAGTAACGATTATTCCGGTATTGAATCCCGACGGTTTGAACCGAGTGGTGGACTCGGCGGGGCGCTTTAAGCCAACCGATGTTTCGACTTCGCCGGAGGCAAGGATTGCCGGGCGTTTCAATGCCAATAACGTCGATCTGAACCGTAATTTCGATTGTAATTGGCAGGCGACCGCAGTTTGGCAAAGCAAGACCGTGAGCGGAGGAACAAAAGTTTTTTCAGAATTGGAGGCGCAAGCGATCCGGGATTACGCGCAAAAGCCGGAGATCACCGCGGTAATCGCGTGGTACAGCTCCGCGGGCGGAGTGTTTTCTTCCAGCTGCAATGGCGCGGTTTCGGCCGAAACGCAAACAATGACGGATGTTTACGCCAAGGCTTCGGGCTATCCGGCGCACAAGGATTTTGATTATTATGAAATTTCGGGCGATATGACAAATTGGTTTGCCAAGAATAATGTGCCGGCCATCGGCGTGGTTCTGACCAGTTCGGACGATGTGGAATGGGACAAGAATTTGGCGGGCGTGAAAGCGGTGTTGGATCATTTTAATAATAAATAGATTTGCCGCTGCAAGATTACTTGCGGATTACCCAAGGAATCCTCTTGGTGTACCCCGGGGCAGAGTTTTGAAGTATTGTACTCAATAAATTAAAGTCCTGATGTAGTTTGATTCCCCGTCATTCGTGCGGGCAGACAGCGATGGGAGCAAAAAACAGGAAATATATTGTAATGGCAGCGATCGGTGTTGCCGCGCTTGGCGCGGCAATGTTGTTATTGCCGAACGATACCAAAAAAGAATCGAAAATCGAACCCGAACAACCTAAAATTGAAGAACCGGTGATTGAAACCGCGGCGCCAGTTAAAATAGAAACTCCCGGGCCGCGCCAGAGCGTGATCGGTTTGTCGATCCAGGGACGGAATATCGAAGCGTATACTTTCGGCAGCGGAGCAAAAGAGCTGTTGTTTGTGGGCGGGATGCACGGCGGCTACGAGTGGAACAGCGTGTTGCTGGCTTATCAGTTTATTGATTATTTGAAGCAGAATCCGGATGCGGTTCCGGGAGAGGTGAGCGTGACGGTGATTCCGAACGCGAACCCTGACGGTGTTTACAAGGTGGTGGGGAAAACGGGGCGGTTTACCGCGGCGGAAGTGCCGGACGGTACCAATAGCGACGGCCGGATGAACGCGCGCGATGTGGATCTGAATCGTAATTTTGATTGTAACTGGAAAGCAGAGGGCATGTGGCAAAACAAGACCGTAAGCGGAGGGGCCGCGGCGTTTTCCGAACCGGAAGCGCGCGCGATCCGGGATTACGCGTTGACAAACAAACCGGCGGCGGTAATTTTTTGGCACAGTAAATCGGGAACTGTTTACGGATCGGGTTGCGGCGCGGATATGCTGCCCGAAACGACGGATATCGTGAACGCGTACGCCAAGGCGGCAGGATATAAAACCGCCCCGACATTTGACAGCTACGCGGTCAGCGGCGACGCGAGCGATTGGCTGGCGTCAATCGGTATTCCGGCGATCACGGCGGAGCTCGCGACTCACGAATCAACCGAATGGGATAAAAATTTGGCCGGGATAAAAGCGATTTTTAATTATTATCAGAATAAAAAAGAGTGATTCGGATAATTTAATCCATTCAAAAGGGCCGCGGGAACGCGGTTTTCCGGTTTTCGGTCATATTTGTTCAAACCATGGAACGCGCATACCGCTTTTCCGAAATCGGAATCAAATTTATATTTTCCAATTTCACCAGCGTGCCGGGCGCGTAATCTTTAACGGTTTTGGGATGTTGCCATTTGATTTCCGCCGACTGCGGATTTCGCTCCCGTTTATTTCCGGCTTTTCACGCGCCGGAATTTTTAAATTAGCGCGGAGACAAAAAACGGGGAGGTTCCGTTTTTTTGGTTGTGTTATCGGGAATAAATTAAGCGCAAGCGTTGCAAGTTAATGCCGCAATTAAGGAAGCGGTTCCAGAAATCACTCTGATAAAGAGCGATTTTAAGGAAAAAAGGCCAAAACCCAGACCATAGGACATCGGACCATGAGAGATTCAGTTTGACTTGCTTTTTAATGTTGTTTAAACTGTATATAGATAATCATTGAAATCGCTGAGTATCTCTATATGCACCAAACAATTCTTTCTCAAAAACAAAGCGAAATATTGGACGGGTTAATCGCGAAATACGGCCAAATTGTGACTTTTGACCAAATAATGGATCAGGCGGGAACGGAATCGGATCGCCGGCATACCCAGAACTTGGTTACTAAACTGGTAAGAAACGGCTGGCTTATTCGGCTCAAGCGAGAACTTTACGCGATTTCGGATTTAAGCAACCGGGGATTTTTATCGTTGTCTCCTTATTTGGTAGCGAATCTGCTTGTTAATGATTCCTATGTTTCCTTTGAAGCGGCGCTTCAGTATTACGGCATGTTTGACCAATCGCTTGCCAAGGTTGCTTCCGTTTCGCTTAAATCGCAAAAAGCGGTAAAGCTCAATAACACCGAATACGGTTTTGTAAAAACCAAACCCGATTATTATTTCGGGTGGCAGGAGATCGCCGCCGATAACAAAACCGCCCGTGTCGCTTATCCCGAGAAATCTTTAATCGATATGATTAATTTCCATAGGACAAAATATACCGTAGATCTGGTTTTAGAAAAGTTGCGCGAATATAAAAAAGATTTGAATTTTAAAAGATTCGAAGAATATCTAAGAAAGTTTCCCATTACAATTACAAAAATCTTCGGTTTTTTATTTGATCTTGAAGGAATTGATTCGACGAATTTATTAGAATTCGCCAGATCAAAAAGCAAATACGGCGTTCACTATATGATGCCCGGAGACAAGAAATTCAATTCTAAATGGCGCCTGTATTATGACGAATATTTCGATAAATACCAAAACCAATGATGCTTCGCAAACAACTTGAAACCATCAACCGCGGAACTTTAAAATATCCTCTGCAGATTGCGGAAAAGGACTATATGCTTGCTTTGGTTTTGCAGATTATTTCCGAATCGGCTTTGGGCAAAACTCTTATTTTCAAGGGCGGTACCGCGCTTCATCATTGCTATTTGGAGCAATGCCGCTTTTCCGAAGACTTGGATTTTTCCGCCGATCAGAAGAAAATTTCTATTGAAGAAGTGAAAAATATTTTTACGGAAATCGATTATCTCAAAATCAAAAAAGACTATTCATCGAGCGCCACGGTTAAAATCGAAAAATTGCAATACATTGGCCCGCTGAATTTGCCAAATTCCCTGAAAGTGGAAATCGATTTCCTGCAAAATGTTTTGTTGTCGCCGCAATTTTTGGAATATAAAAATGTCTGGGGCATTAACTTCAAAGTCAGCGTGATGGATATAAAAGAAATCTGTGCCGAAAAAATCAGATCAATCAGCGATCGCGCCCGTTATCGCGATTTCTACGATTTGTTTTTGATCTTGGATAAATACAAGCTGGATTTGCCGGAAGTAATCGGTTGCATTAAACAAAAGGAGATCAGACAACCAATTACGAAAACAAGAATCAAGAATAATCTTGAAACCATACGCACCCAAAAAGAAGCGAATTTAAGCCAAATATATTATTCGCGGCCTATTGCCGATGAAGATATCGCGGCAATGGCGGACGTTTTGCCTTTTGAAGAAATCTCTTAATTTTTGCAGAAATTCAACACTTTTCCGTTGCTCGGCCAATGCTTTTGTGGCCGTGTTTTCGTTAAGGATGATATAGCGTTCCAAAGGCGCAAAAGTTTTCTCGTTAAATGATAATAGAAATGTCATACCTTGGATTTGAATGGAAGCATCATGATTGAAAAAATTTTGGCGCGGAGACAAAAAACGGGGAGGTTCCGTTTTTTTGATTGTGTTATCGGGAATAAATTAAGCGCAAGCGTTGCAAGTTAATGCCGCAATTAAGGAAGCGGTTCCAGAAATCACTCTGATAAAGAGCGATTTTAAGGAAAAAAGGCCAAAACCCAGACCATAGGACACCGGACCATGAGAAAGTTGCCACTTCGACAAAATTGATATAGAATAATTTGAACGTTTAAAAGTTTTTGCGTTTAAGAGATTTTTTCGTGAAACAATTTATAATCCAATGTTTGAAAATTTTTTAAAACCATACAATCCCCAGGAAACCGAAGGGCCGATATACAAAAAGTGGGAAGAAAGCGGATATTTTAACCCGGACAATCTGCCGGCCAGACACAAAGATTATTACAGCATTATCATGCCGCCGCCGAATGCTAACGGCCGGCTGCATGCCGGCCACGGACTGGATATGGTACTGAAAGACATCGCGGCGCGTTTCAACCGGATGCGCGGCAAGCGGGTTTTGTTTTTGCCGGGAGCCGACCACGCGGGTTTTGAGACCCAGATGGTGTTCGAGAAAAAGATGGCCAAAGAAGGGCGGTCGCGTTTTGGCATGACGGGAGATCAATTGTACAAAGAGATTTGGAATTTTACGATGGCCAACCGCGATTATATGGAGAATGATATCCGGCGGCTGGGAACTTCGTGCGATTGGTCGCGCAAAAAATTCACGCTGGACAAGGATATCGTGAAGCGGGTACAAGATACTTTTATTAAAATGTATGAGGACGGCTTGGTTTACCGCGGCGAGCGGATTGTGAACTGGAATCCCAAATTCCAGACTTCGTTATCGGATATCGAAGTGCAGTTTGTGGAACAGAAGGATCCTTTTTATTACTTCAAATACGGACCGTTTACGATCGGAACGGTGCGGCCGGAAACCAAATTTGGCGACAAATACGTGGTAATGCATCCGGATGACCAAAGATATGCGGAATATAAACACGGACAAAAGATCGATCTGGAATGGATTAACGGGCCAATAACCGCGACGGTGATCAAGGATGCGTGCATTGATATGGAATTCGGGACTGGCGTAATGACGATCACTCCATGGCATTCGGCAGTGGATTTTGAGATTGCCGAAAGGCATAACTTGGACAAAGAACAGATTATCGACTGGAACGGCAGGCTTTTGCCGATCGCGGGAGAATTTGCCGGAATGAAAATTGCCGAAGCCCGACCCAAGATAGTGGAAAAACTTAAAAGCAAAGGATTATTGGTGAGGGTGGATGAAAATTACGTGCATTCGGTGCCCTTATGCGAGCGCACCAAAGTGGCGATTGAGCCGCAGATCAAAAAACAATGGTTCGTGAAAATGAAGCCGCTGGCGGAAATGGTGATCGATTCGGTGGAGAATAAAAACGAAATAAATATCCTGCCGGAATATCAAAAGACCATTTTGCTGCATTGGATGCACAACACGATCGACTGGAATATTTCCCGCCAAATCGTTTGGGGAATACCGATTCCGGCGTGGTTCAAGGGCGACGAGGTGCGGGTGGGTTATGACTGCCCGGGCGATGGCTGGATCAAGGATCCGGATACTTTCGATACGTGGTTTTCTTCGGGCCAATGGCCGTTGCTGACGCTGGGTTATCCGGGAGGGGAAGATTACAAAAATTATTATCCGACCGACCTGATGGAAACGGGTTCGGATTTGGTATTCAAATGGGTGCCCCGAATGATTATTTTCGGACTTTATCTGGGGAAAAAGATACCGTTCAAAAATGTTTATTTTCATGGGATGGTGAATGATGAAAAGAATCAGAAGATGTCCAAATCAAAGGGTAATGTGGTAAGTCCGATTGAGATGAGTGATAAATTCGGAACCGATGCGTTGCGCATGGCGCTGGTAGTGGGCAATACGCCGGGCGGAAGCGTGTCTTTGTCGGAAAATAAGGTAAAGGGTTACAAACATTTTGCCAACAAGGTTTGGAATATCGCGCGGTTCGTGTTGACCAACACGCAGGATTACGACGCAAATAGCCAGCCCGCGTTGCTCGACAAAGATAAGGCGCGTCTGGACGAGATCGACCGAATTTCAAAGGAGCTGACACGGGAACTGGAGACATTGCGATTTGACCTGGCGGCCGACCGGATTTACCATTATGTCTGGCACACTTTCGCGGATGTTATTTTGGAAGACAGCAAAAAATATCTTGCCGGAACGGATGAGGTCGAAAATAAATCGACCCAGCGGATGCTGTATGAAATATTTTGCCGGTCGTTGAAACTTTTGCATCCGTTCATGCCGTTCGTGACGGAGTCGATCTGGCAGGAAATGCCGCAGTCCAGATTGAAAGAATCGGAATTGCTGATGCTGGCCGATTGGCCGGCATGAGATATCGGTATCCGCCTTTAAATGGCGGTTTTGCCATTAGACCGGCTGCCTGAATATTTCCTACTGCAATTTCCATATTTCGGCGGCGCCGAATGCGTCACTCGTCGGTATATTCAAGCCAATATGCCTCCCTCGTTTTTGTGAAACGAGATCATGAGCAGACATTCCTCATTCGGTTCGCATATTCCGCTACGCGGAATCGCTTTTGCCCCGAAATATGAAAATTTCGCTACGGAAATATTCAGGCAGCAGGTCTATTTTTAATTATGGAAGTCATATACGAAGACAATCATCTGATCGCGGTAAATAAATCGGCCGGGGAAATCGTGCAGGGTGATAGAACCGGGGACGTACCGTTAAGCGACGCGGTCAAGATTTACATCAAGAAAAAATATAACAAGCCGGGCAATGTGTTTTTGGGAGTGGCGCATCGCATCGATCGGCCGGTAAGCGGCGCGGTTCTTTTCGCGCGGACAAGCAAAGCGCTGGAAAGAATCAACGAGATGATAAAAAAACGCGAGATCAAAAAAACTTATTGGGCGGTGGTAAAAAACCGGCCGGCGGCGAATTCGGGAACGCTGACGCATTATTTGGCGCGCGATACGGAGCAAAATGTAACAGCCGCGTTTGACCGGGAAACTTCTGATTCGCAAAAAGCAGTTTTATCATATAAAATTATTGGGAGCGGCAACGGATATTATTATTTGGAGATAGATCTTGAAACCGGGAGGCACCATCAAATTCGAGCGCAATTGGCCAAGATTGGCTGCCCGATCGTGGGCGACGTGAAATACGGTTACGAGCGTCCCGATCGGAATGGCGGGATACATTTGCATTCGCGAAGCATGGAATTTGTCCATCCGATAGCTAAAACTCTGGTGAAGATCATTGCCGATCCGCCCAAAGACCGGATTTGGGAGGGATTTGATTCAATGATGCAAAATTAATTGCCGCGGAGACGATAAAATTGGCGATGGTTGATGTTGACGACACGCTTTCAATGACCGAGGGAGCCATTTTTTAATCAAAAAAATGTTTCAGAACTCATTGGTTCGAATACAAACCGCCCACCAATCAGCCTCGGGGATGAACGGCAGAGAATTAATTTTTTCGGGCGCGGAATGTTTAACGAAGCATCGAAATGCTCCGGAGGCTTCGCTCCGAGCGGTTTATCCGGAGGCAATTCCTGCGACAAACCTTTGGGGACTTCCCAAAACCGCCGCCCGCGGGTTTGCCCTTCGGAAGGCGAAACACCTTTAAAAAATATAAATTCGATTACGGCCGGTGAGCGGTATTTTTGACGCGGTCGAGCATGAGAGACGCGATATTGCCGTTTACCAATTTCTGAAGCGCGGCGCGGTTGCCGGCCAAGGCGGCGGCGCGGGCCTTCGTGGAAGAGATATTCCGGTATTGATCTTCGGAAAGCACATAGTGGTAGTGGCGGACGCCGAATTTTTCACAGTTGTAAAGAATGACGTCGTTTTCGTAAATAATATCGTTGTTGTCGCGGATGCCGCGGACCATTACCGCGGGGGTTGCGCGGTCCCAATTTTTCAAATATTCATTGAGGGTAGTCACTTCAATGTCCGGACCAAGATCGTAAGTCCGCCACATTTGCGCGCATTCTTCGGGGGAGAAGAATACTTTATCTTTTTTGACCGGGTTTACCGAGCAAATAACGATGACTTTGCCTAAAAGCGCGGCGGCAACTTTCGCGATTGCAACATGGCCGTAATGAGGCGGGCAGAAAGTGCCCGGGTAAATGTAGATCGGTTTCATATTTTTTAATGAAAAGAGTGGTTTTCCCAAAAACGCTAATTCGATTTGCTCCGACCTTAATTTGGCCTCTGCTTTTTGGGCTGGTGTTATTGCTTGATTTGTCCGGTTTCCTTTAGGTAGCTTACCAGTTTGGCCAAGTTCTGTGGCTTGGCCGCGATCCGGTTGGTTTCGGCCAGCAGCGCTTTTTTCTGCTCCGGCGTCCACTGGTTTTTGATTTGTTGTTTTGTCTTTGTCATAGGTTTTTTTCGATATCCTTTTTGAGGGTATCTTTATTATACCTTAAATTCTCCAAAATAGCCAACATTTCTGTCGGATTGTCAATAAAATGCGCCGCCTTTGCTTCTTCGTAGGAAGTGATGTTTCGGGTGTCTTTTATCGCGACATTGATCTCGGGATTCTCCTTAATGGTGCGGATCATCGTATCGATCGCTCCTATGTGGCGCGCGATGTAGCCGTCCAAGTCGATTCCCCGGCCGGATTAGCAAAATTGATCTGTTATTGAAATGCGCGCTTTGTCGTTGCAACTGTTGCCGGTAACGGCGTCATTTTCGGTATTGGTTGCGTTGCTGGAATCGGCAGTGATATTATTTGGTTCCGGCGCGGCCGCATTATCGATATTGATCGGGAGACGCGGGAATAAAAAACGCAAAAAAGCAATTATGGCAATTTCTTTTGAAATCCGCGACTTCCTGAAGCCTTGTTTCAAGATTACGAATTTCGAGGATTCCAAAAGAAACGCTTTGAGCCGGTCTGCGGGGTTAACGTCCCGCGGCATCGAAACCTATTCGGGAAATGCCGGTTCAATTTAATCTAACGGAATACCCCGAGGCTTCGCGTCGGGAATGAATGGCGGGGAATCAAACTATCGCGCCGCTTTGGGCGCGCGATAGTTTATTTACCCGCTGGAAGACCTAGCGGGGAATCAAACTATCGCGCCGCTTTGGGCGCGCGATAGTTTATTTACCCGCT
>CAZUST010000004.1:32830-46429 GCA_964623335.1 uncultured Candidatus Saccharibacteria bacterium | reverse complement strand
AGACCTAGCGGGGAATCAAACTATCGCGCCGCTTTGGGCGCGCGATAGTTTATTTTTTCTTTCATTTTTTGAATTCTGTCGTAAGCTTGGTCGATGCGATCGCGCGTGATGCGACCATCGCGGACGGCTTTAAGTATCGCGTCTTTGGCGCGGTAAGGCACGGTTTCGTCGTAAACTGAGCCATTGTTGGAAAATACCAAAATGTCGCAGCCGGCATTTATGGCGCGGATGATCGCGTCTTCGAATCCGTAGTCATCGACGATCGCGCCCATTTGCATGTCGTCGGTAAATACCACACCGTCAAAACCGAATCGTTGGCGTAAAATATCCTGGATGAATTTGGGCGAAAGCGTGGCCGGGTAGTCCGGGTCGATATTTTTGTTGATGATGTGAGCGGTCATTACCGAATCAACGGCATTATCTTTAATGAGTTGTTCGTAGGGCGCGAGTTCGGATTCGCTCCAGGTGAGCGTGATGTCGGGCAAGCCCAAGTGACTGTCGGAATTCGAACTGCCGTGGCCGGGGAAATGTTTAAGCGAAGTGATGATACCGAAACTTCGGTGCGCGGCGATCATGGTTTTAGCCAGCGTACTTACGATTCGAGGATCAGTCGAATAAGACCGTTCCAGACCGCCGATTACCGGATTATCGGGATTGATGTCGAGATCGACTACGGGCGCAAAATTAACATTAAATCCCAAATCAGCAAGTTCGTCAGCCAAATCCCAATAATCGTTAATGGCGGCCGCGGAATCTTGACCCATAATTTTCGCGCTGGGGATATCGATAAAACCGAGAGATGGTTTTAAACGGTTGATCAGGCCGCCTTCGGCATCCACGGCGACAAGCAGAGGCGATTTTGCGGAGTAAGATTTCAATTGGCTAACCAATTGTTTTGTTTGATTGTAGTCAGTGATATTGCGCCCCGCGGTACCGGTTGGGACATCACGGTCAAAAAGGATGACGCCGCCTGAATTTAGAGTACTGATAGTTTTGGCAATATAGGAATCGGAGGGAGCTTCGGTGCCCCGGAACCCGATCATCAGCATTTGGCCGACTTTATCGCCAATATCGTCGGCGGGGGTTACCGGGCGCGAGTCAAAATATTCCATGACTATGGCGGCGAGAAACAAAATAACGGCGGCAGTTTTAATCGCGGGCCGGGGATTGTGCCGCAAATCAGCGTGTTTAAATTGCTTTTTAACCCGTTTGGCGGTTCGGGAGAAGCTTTTTGCTATATTAATATTACGCATTTAAAAAATATATCAGGAAGAATAATCAGACTCGTTGCTTAAAGCTTTACGCGACCTTGCAAGGCTTCAATTCCCAGAAGGATTACGAATCCGGCAAGGTTGCGCAAACCGCAGACGATTAAAAAATACTGATTGAAATTCCCGGCCGGCAGATTGGATACCGCTTCAACGGACGGACGAGCGGCAAACCCGGCTGTCGTCGATATCAAGCAATATGCCTGGGCATACATCAAAAGTATAGCGAGCATTTTTTCTAACGTGATCCCGCCGCTTTTTCCGCTTTTGCGGGGATACTTCCGCTGTTTTTCGGTTTTGGCTCGGGGCGGATACGTTTTAGCGGCAAGCTTGTCGAATTTGTTTGGTATAATTTCAAATATGCAGACGAATATTCGGGAATTTCATTTAAACTTTATTGTGTTTATGTTTCCATTACCATTACCATTATACAATGAAAACAATCGATTAAGCAGGCGGGTCTGATAACAAACGGGGAACTTTTGGCGCCTATTGAAGTGATAATTCATTAGATATTTCACCAGTAATCTTGCAAGAAGCATTTTTAATACCGCGTTAGCGTTATCTCTCCGCCGGAATCCCACGGGGCATTGCTCCGGGGATGAATAACGGGGAATCAAACTAGCGTAGCGCCTTGGGCGCGCGATAGTTTATTCATTTCGCTAAGGCCGCCGGCCGCGGTTTCAAATCACGATCGGCGAATCAGTTACGGATATTTATTTTTTTAATCCGTAACTTTCTTGGGATCTTGCCTCGGGGTTGCGGATTTCAGGGAAGCGCTTCTTTAACTAACATTCCGCGGCGTCAAAGCCCATTCGGGGAATATATTTTTAAAAAAATTTTGTAAATAATTTTGATAGTTTTGGTTGTGGATAACTTGACTATTGTATTTTTCAAATTTACCGTTAGACTAATGTAATGGTTCGAATAAAACCGGACCAGATTATTGGTTCTGCACCCAATTTACTTAGAATCTCGAAAGTAAAGTTGAGTTTGATAATTTTTCTCTTTTCCGCGGGGCGGAAATAATTTTTTTTGGCGGAATTTTGCCACTTTGTTTTTAAGTTTTGCGTTCGTAATTTCCGGGTTGGCCGGTTTTTTTGTTAAAAAACAAGTCAAGGAAAAATTATCCACAATTTTTGAATTCATTTTGCCAATAAATGCCCAAAAAAGCTATAATCAGGTTACTTAATAACTGTGACAGGTCGGCGAAGGGCCGGTGTCTGCCCGAAAAAACGCTATGGAAAAAATGATATCATTGGTGGAACAGCATAACAACTGGCGGAGTAGTTGTATTAATTTGATTGCGTCGGAAAATGTAATGTCGCCGGCTTGCGAGAAACTTTATATAAGCGATTTGATGCATCGCTACGCCGAAGGAGTCCCTTTTAAGCGTTTTTATCGCGGTCTGATTTACATTGATCAAATCGAGGACTTGGTCCAACAGGAATTTAAAAAGCATTTTAACGCCAATTTTTGTGATGTGAGGCCGCTGTCGGGAACGATCGCCAATTATGCGGTGTTCGCGGCGATCTCGCAACGAGGCGATAGAATTTTGTCCCTTGGGATTGAGCATGGGTCGCACGTATCGCATGAAAAACCAGGGGCCGCGGGAACTTTGGGCTTGGAAGTGGGTGGATTGGTTTTTAATGATGATTGCACGATGAATGCCGAGGCTTCCTGCCAAAAAATTCTGGATGAAAAGCCGAAATTCATTGTGATCGGCGGTTCAGTGATTCTGTTTCCGCAGCCGATCAAGGAACTGCGCAGGGCATGTGATCAGGTGGGCGCAAAAATTATTTATGACGCGGCCCATGTTTTGGGGCTGATCACCGCGGAAATCTTTCAGGATCCGCTGGCCGAGGGAGCCGATATTATTACCACATCGACCCACAAAACTTTTCCGGGACCGCAGGGCGGCATGATCATGGGCAACGTGGATGAAGCGACGCAAAAAAAAATCCAGTTGGCGGTGTTTCCGCAATTTTCTTCGAACCATCATTTGCACCGGATGCCGGCGCTGTACGGGGCGTTGCGCGAAATGCAGGAATACGGCAAAGACTACGCGACGCAAATCGTGAAAAATGCCCAGGCGCTGGGGGCGGCGCTCTATGAGGCGGGGTTCAATGTGTTGGCGAAAGACCGCGGATTTACGATGTCCCATCAAGTATTAGTCGATTGCGGTCAGCCGGGCGCGGGACATGAAGCGGCGGTGGCGTTGGAAGCGGCCAATATCATTTTGAACAAAAATATTATTCCCGGCGAGGGTCAAAGCGTTAAAAACCCGCGCGGTATTCGTATCGGCGTGCAGGAGATGACGCGTTTTGGAATGAAAGAAGATGAAATGAAACAGATTGCCAGGTTCATTAAACGCGTGGTGTTGGACAAAGAAAATCCAGAAGCGGTAAAAAAAGAAGTGGCGGAGTTTCGCGGTAATTATCGGGCGGTTTGTTATTGTTCAGGCAATAATCAATAATTTAATTTCTAATTAAAATACTCTTTGCGAATTGTGTTCTTTAATCTTTGGCAGTATAATTTAATTGTTGACGTATTTTTGATTGAATAACAGATTTTTAACTAGAGGGAATTTTGGGACAAATCCTTGGATGATTCCTCTTGGGTAATGGGCAAATAATTTTGAAAGCACCTTATTGAAGCCGCATCGGCGCCATTCGTTTCGCCAGGTTGTTGTTTGCGGGGTTGTTTATACCTCGGAAATACAAATAAAAAATATATTTTCAATAAATTTTACGGCCGTTCAGGCCGATAAATAAATACAAGATTTATGGTAAAAAAAATATTTCGCGTTGTTCTTGTAATGGCGGCGTTTGCAATCGGATTTTGGCAGTGGCACGCAAATTTTCAAGAAGTACCTTTGGTTGAGGCGAATAACTTGCAAGGTTGTGCCAATGGTGAAACCTGTATTTCAGGAACGATATGCAACAACACAGTCTGCTGTCCGGCGGGATATTGCGGTTGGGGCGATAATGTTTATTTTGCTCGAGAATGCGTGGCTAATGGCGGGATACGGGAGAATTCTTGGGCCAAATTAGTTTGCCGCAACGGTGTTTGGAAGGTGCCGGATAACGGCTGGGGCTGTAATTCAACTTGGGCTTGCGAAACCGGAACCTGTTATACGGAAGGCAACATATCGATGTGCCGCAGTTGCACCATGGACCCGGGGCCTTATAAAAATTGTTCCAAGGGTGAAGCCTGTCCCGCGGGTACAAGTTGCAATAACACAATTTGCTGCCCGGCCGGTACGTGCGGTTACGGCGGATTGCCTTATTTTACCAACCAATGCGCGGGCGAGGGTGAGATTCGGGAAAATCGTTGGGGTAAATCGATTTGCCGCCACGGCGTTTGGTATACGCCGTTAAACGGTTGGGGTTGTTCTGGCAGTTGGACGGTTGGTTGCGAATCGGGGACTTGCCAGAAGATTGGCGGCGAAGACTATTGCGTTGCCTCACTGCCAATCACGGCAAATTATTCCGCTTCAATCAATGATACGGGGGCATATTGCCAGGGATCTTGCCGGACTTGCGCTTCAATGGGATATAAATGCGGCAATATTAATGATAATTGCGGCAGTACGATCAATTGCGGATCTTGTGCGCCGGGGGAAACGTGTTCTTCGGGCACATGCGTCGCAACCACCGATATTCCCATTTGCAACTCTCGCGAAAATGCCCTTGGTGTTTCAGGCACATGCGTCGCAACCGGCGATGTTCCTCCGCAAATATCCGAAATTAAGATTTCCAATGGCGCTGAAGAAGATTATATTGACGTTGGTGATACAATAGAAATTGTTTTCAATGAAGCCATTGATCCGGAATCCATTAATAGCGGTTTCGATAAGGGAGATTATGTTACGGGAATTTCTTATTCAAAAACCGGTGGCGTGAGCGTGTCTTCCAAGGGCGAAGTGGCAATCAAAAATATCGCCGCTTTCGACGCGGGTTCAGTGGCCGATTCCGGTAATTTTACCGTCAAACTAGCGTTGAGTTCCAGCGGCAAGATTTTAACCATTACTCTAACCGGCGGCACCAATATTGAAGTTATCGATGAAAATTTTGGCGAAACACGCCAAATTGGCGGTACGGTCAAAGATTTGAATGGCAACAAAATGGAAAATGATTCTTCTATCGATGAACCTACAGGAGGATTTGGAGAAGGAGACGGCGGCAATGAAGGCGAAAGTAATAGCAATTTGACGGCGCTTTACGCCCAGATCGATGCTTTGAAAGCTGAAATTGCGGCATTGCAAAAACAATTGGCCGCGGTGCTTGGGGGAAAGGGTTCTGCCGGCGATTCATCTGGATACGGTTGCAATCAACTGACCAAATATCTTTACTACGAAACAACTGATCCGGAGGTAACTTGTTTGCAAAAATTTTTGAAAGCGCAAGGTTATGCGGTTTCGGCTATCGGCGTTTACGATTCGGCTACTAAAAATGCGGTTAAACAATTTCAGGAAAAATATGCCGGCGAAATTCTAACGCCTTACGGTTTTGTGGCCGGATCGGGCAATGTGGGCAGTGATACCCGTACCAAAATTAATTCACTGATGGCGGTTAAATAAAGTTTTTCGCGGAAATAGCGGAGTGCGAGATTAAAACGCGCCGTTGCCAAGGCCATACCTTATCATCGGTAACAAAATCAGTTGCGCCGGTCGTGTCCAGCCAATAAAATAAAAATATGGGAATTTTTGATAGATTTTTTCAAAAAAATAAGGAAGATAATAAAATTAAAGAAGAAAAAGAAGGCAAAGCCGCAAATAATGACGAGCCTAGGAATAAATTTGCTCAGGAGGATATAATGGATATGACTGGAAAATCATCAACTTCGGAGAAAATAAAGCGTGAGCAAATGATTAAGGTCCAGGAGTTGCGAGAAAAAATTATCGCTGATGTTGGTAATAACGGACAAAAAAATGAAAATGAGATAAAAGATAAAGGGTTTGAATTGGTGGATGGAGATATAAGATTTCCCTTAAATGTAAATGGATATCCTGATCCATCTACTGCGCTTGAATTTAGAAATGGCGCGGATAATGAAAAGGCGATAAAAGATCTTGAAAAAACTAAGGAAAGGAGGAGAAATTGGGTGGACATTCCTTATCAAAAATGAATTTATTAATCCGGTGGAATATTCCGAGGCTCCACGTCGGGGGTGAATGCCTGCTCGTAGCGCCGCGATCGCGAAGCGAAAGATTAACAAACTTTTCCGTAAAAATATCGTATTGCCTTGGGCGCGCGGTAGTTTATTTCCCCGCCGGAATCCTTTGAGGATGAACGGCGGGGAATCAAACTATCACGCCGCCTTGGGCGCGCGGTAGTTTATTATTTACTCGCCGAAATACTTCGGGGATCGTCGGTTTGAGTATGAACCGCCCGACAGTCAGTTTCAAAATGAGTTTCGTTGAAAAAAATACAGTTCGCGGTCGAAAAATCAAAAAAACCAAAATTGGCGTGCAAAATTATGAAACAATTGAGGAAATCGCTAAAATCGAATCAAGACGCGAAGAAGAGTTGAAGAAGAATTGACTGACGAACCGGTCTAATTGCGGGTATAAATAAGTTTCGCGCCGGTTACGGTTGCCACTGGCAAGGAGGCAATTCCGGACGACGACATTGAGGTACGGAGGGAAAAGACTTATATACATTGTACAATACTGGCTATTGCAATACTGGCTACAAATGCTATAATGCAAGTACAAGCGTAGTGCTTGCGTAGGTGAACTCTTAGGTTTCTTCAACTGCAAAGTTAAGTTCAGCCGGCGAGTGGTCGGACCTACCAAAAAAAGTAAAAAGCAATGAACAAGAAACTTTACGTTGGTGGTTTGCCTTACAGCACCACTCAGGACGGCTTGAGAGAGGGATTCGCGGCTGCCGGTAATGTCATTTCGGCGATTGTTATCACCGATAAGATGTCCGGACGCTCAAAAGGTTTCGGATTCGTAGAATTCGAGACTGAAGAAGAGGCCACGAAAGCCATTGAGATGTTCAACGGCAAGGATTTCGAGGGCCGCCGCATCACGGTAAGTGAAGCCCGTCCGATGGAACCTCGCCCGAAACGCGATTTCAACCGGAATAACAATTTCGGTGACGAACAATAGTTTTTAACAACAAAAGCTCTCCCGCTTCGCGGGAGAGCTTTTGCTTGCAGTCTGAATCAATAATCACAAAACAAAATATGGATAAAAAAAGCGCGATAACCGCGGCCGCGGCGGTACTTATTGCGACGGCAATATTGGTCTTAGCCAATGTCAAGCCCGCAGATGACGTGTCAACGGATTCGATGGCGGCGAATTTGACGGAACAAAGTTCGACTGATTCAAAGCCGGCGGAAACGCGACCAGCGCAAACATCCGGTTTAGCCGAGACTGAAGCGGCAGCCGTGCCGGCAATCGACGATAATTATAAAAAAGTCATGAACGCAACCATAAAAACCAGTTTGGGCGATATCAAGGTACAACTTTTCGGCGACAAAGTGCCGGCCGCGGCTGGAAATTTTGCCAAGCTGGCCGAGACGGGATTTTACAACGGAGTCAAATTTCACCGCGTAATCAAAGATTTCATGATTCAGGGCGGCGATCCGTTAAGCAAGGACGATACTAAAAAATCGCTGTGGGGAACCGGCGGGCCGGGATATCAATTTGCCGATGAAAAATTTGACGGCGATTATACCCGCGGGACGCTGGCTATGGCCAATTCAGGACCAAATACCAATGGCAGCCAGTTTTTCATTATGCACAAAGATACGCCGCTGCCGAAAGCGTATGTGATCTTCGGCAAAGTGACGGAAGGATTGGATATAGTGGATAAAATCGCCAATCTGCCGACAGATGCGCGGGACTGCCCATTGAATCCGCCAGTCATCGAGAGCGTAACAGTGATTAAATAGCAAAAATTACGTTAATTTTGAAATTGCAAGGATTGGATATCCTGGCAATTTTTTTTATAAAATCATTATAAATAATTAACTTATAAGGGGTGTTTTTTCAAAAAACATAAAAACAGATTGATTGATAAAAATGCGTTAACGATCGTCGCGACACAATGAATGATAAAAAAACGCAAAAAGATGCATTGCGCGCGGCAGTGCATTAAAATATGTTGAAGAAGTAAGATGGTTTATTTTTAATTTTGATTTGGGGTAGTAATATAGAAAAATGCACAAACAAAAAGAGAAAATAAAAGTGGCGTGCGCGATGTCGGGAGGTGTGGACAGCGCGGTTTCAGCGGCTTTATTAAAGAAGGCCGGTTTTGAGGTTACCGGGATTTTTATGAAATTTTGGGACGAAGAGCCGGTGGCCGGAACATGTTTGCCGAAAAGCCGGTGCTGTTCGACCGAGTCCGAGAGCCGGGCGTGCCGGACCGCGTCGCAATTGGGGATTCCGTTTTATGTTCTGGATTTACGGGATGAATTCAAAAAAATGATCGTGGACCGGTTTATTGCGGATACCAAAGCCGGGCGGACGCCAAACCCGTGCGTGATTTGCAATCAGAAAATAAAATTCGGATTGTCGATCGATAAGGCGCGGCAAATGGGCGCGGACTATGTGGCGACGGGCCATTATTGCCAGATAAAAAAAACCAAAAACGGAATTTATCATTTATTGAAAGGTAAGGACAAGAATAAAGACCAGTCTTATTTCTTATGGCGGTTGAATCAGGAACAATTGAGTCGGATAATATTTCCAGTTGGTTGTTTTGAAAAAAAAGAAGTTCGATCATTGGCAAAAAAATGGCGTTTGCCTTCGGCGGAAACGCCCGAGTCGCAGGAGGTTTGTTTTGCCGGCGGCGACATGAAAGGGTTTTTGACAAGACATTGCGGCAAAAATCCGGGTAATATTGTCGATTCGGCCGGAAACGCCATCGGACAGCACGAAGGTCTGTGGTTTTATACCATAGGACAACGAAAGGGGGTCAAACTTTCCGGCGGGCCGTATTACGTGAATAAAAAAAATATCGCCAAAAACGAATTGGTCGTGGCGAAGATTTTCAAGGAGTTAAAAATTGATGAAGCGCGATTGGCGGATTTGCGATGGACGGCGCGCAAGACTCCGGAATTACCGCTCAAAATCAAAGTGCGAATACGCTACCGAGCCAATGAAATCGGCGCGATTTTGGACAAAGACGGCAAACTAAAATTTGATAAGCCTCAGTTCGCAGTTACGCAAGGCCAATCGGCGGTATTTTATAAGGGGCGGGAAGTTTTGGGGGGCGGAATTATCCGTTGAGCAGGTTATCTATTCCGAAAAACTTGACAAAAGTGTTATTGGGTTAGTTAATTTAAGGCGCGTCCGGAAACGCGTTTTGGTTGGTTTGAGGCGGATTTTGATTTGTGTTATCCTTAATGAATCTAGATAATCGAGAACCCATGAAGAAACCAGCTCCAAAAAGGAAAATTGAAAAAAGAGCCATCAGAAACGAAAAGAATTCGAATCCTGAACAGGAATTGACAGTTAAATCATTGGTAAAGATCGCGTCCGGATTGAGGTCGCGCGTTATTAACGCGGCGGCGGTTGAGGCCAAGCCGGCGCCGGCGCCTAAGCCGGTTCCGAAACCGGCGGCAAAAACGCCGGCGGAAAAACCGGCGGTAGCCAATAGCGAAATCCCGGAATTTGAAATCAAGAAAACCAAGATTCGAATAATTGGCATCGGCGGCGGCGGCGGAAATATTGTTTCGGAAATTGCCGAAAAGGTGAAGAAAACATCATTTTGCGTGGCCAATACTGATTTTGCGGCATTGCGCAACGCGCCAAAGAACGTTACGGTTTTTCAATTTGGCGAGAGCTTGACTCATGGTTTGGGGACTGGAATGGATCCGCATATCGCCGAAGAGGCGGCGGCGGCGGCGCGCGAAGAGATCAAAAAATTGGTGGAAGGCCAGGACCTGGTGGTGATCGTGGCGTCGCTGGGCGGCGGCACGGGTTCCGGCGCGGCGCCGGTATTCGCGCAAATATCAAAAAGTTTGGGGAACCTGACCTATGGGATATTTACGCTGCCATTCGTTTTCGAGGGTTCAAAAAAAAGCGATATCGCTAAGGCGTCGCTGGAACGGTTGAAGCCGTATTTAAACGCTTTCACCGTGCTTCCCAACGAACGGGTTTTTGAGGTGGTTCCCAAATCGACGCCGTTTTCCAAAACTTTGTCGTTCATTAATTCAATGCTTTCCGACAGCTTGGAAGGGCTGATTGAAACCATATATGATATCGGTTTGATCAATATTGATTTTGCGGATTTGCGCACGATTTTGGCCGGTAATGGCAAGGTGGCATTTTTAAATACCGTAACTTTCAAAAAGGGCGAAGAAACGAATCTTGATTCTTTTGACAAGGTTTTTGGTTCTCCGCTTTATCCTTACACGATCGATAAAGCGCGCGGAGTACTTTTAAACATTGTGGCGCAGAAAGATTTAAAGCTTTTGGAAGTCAATAAAATTTTGACGAGCGTTGCCGGACGAATTCATAAAGACGCAAAAATAATTTTTGGTGTGGGGCATGAAGGGGCGCCGGACGGTGCGGTTCGGGTAACGGTACTGGCAACCGGATGCGTTTGGGGCGATACTGTTGAAACAAACATCAAAGATGAGGTTGCGGCGCCGGTACCCAAACCAAAGCCGGAAAAGATAATCAAGCCGTCCAAGCCAGTTCGTGAAGCAAAAAAAAGCAAGCCGGCGGCCAAGAAAGCGGTAAAACCCGCGGCCAAATCGAAAAAAGTCGCGGTTAAAATTTCTAAGATCGAAAAAAACAAGAATAGGATTGAAGTTAAAAAAGCGGTGCCGGTAAAAGTGGAAAATACAGCGGCGGAGAAGTTGTCGGAAGCCGGAACCAAGCCGGAACCGGATTTGGATAGCATAATCGAGGCGGCAGCGCCGGTTGAACCGGCTTTACATCAGAGTCAGCAAGAGATTACCGAGCAATTTACGCCACCGATCCGGCGCAATGCCTTACAAGTTAAGAAAGAAATTGAAATGGAGGAAAAGAAGATGCTGGAGAAGGAGAAGGAATGGGATGTTCCGACATTTCTTCGCAAGAAAAAATAAACTACCCCGAGGCAGAGCCTCGAGGTATTCCGACGCTTCGCTAAACGCTCCGCGATCGGAAAAGTTTGATTCCCCGCCGTTCATCCCCGGGGCAAATCTCCGCGAACGAATGGCGGGGAAATAAAACCTTCGCGTTCGGCTATGAATAAAAAAATATAGAATCGATCGAACTTTTACGGGGCTTGCGGCATTCGCGTTATTGAATCCGGTATTTGCGGCAATTGCAAAAATTTTAGAAAAGCGTTCTTACAACATTTTCCAGAACTCGAGATTGCGGGTAGTGCAAAATATCACAAAAACATATGGCAACGGTTACCATATCCAGGGAAATATTGGACAAGGTTTATATCAAACGGCCGGAGAACAGCCGGAAGTACGATTTCGGATACCTTTTGGTCGTTGGCGGGGCGGATTATTATTCCGGCGCGCCGGCGATGGCGGCTTTGGCGGCGTTCGCGGCGGGCGCGGATATGGTTCGTATTGTCGCTCCCAAGCGGGCCAGCGATATTATCGCGACATTTTCGCCGATGCTGGCGACTACGTCTCTAGAAGGCACGCGCATAACCGGCGACCATGTCAGTTTCTTATTGGAAGCGATTGAATCGATAAAATTATTTTCCGAGGGAAAGTGCGCGGTAGTGATCGGGGGCGGTATCGGGCGGTCGAGGGACACAATGGACGCGGTGCGTGAATTTGTAGGCGGATTGAACGGCATTCCGGCGGTTATCGACGCGGACGCGATTCGGTCGTTGGCGGACGAGGTGGAATTATTGAAAGGGAAAAACTTGGTTTTTACGCCGCACGCGAAAGAATTTTGCGCTCTGACCGGCAATAAATGCGATGGATTGTCCGAAGAGCAACTGGCCGAACTGGTCCAGCACCAGGCTGCGAATCTGGGTGCGGGCATAATTTTAAAGGGAAAGGTTGACTTTATTTCCGATGGCATTAATACGGCCTACAATATTACGGGTAATCCTTTGATGACTAAGGGTGGAACAGGCGATACGCTGGCCGGGATTACGGGGGCGCTTCTGGCGCGCGGCGTGAGTATGTTTGATGCGGCATGCGCGGCCGCTTATATCAACGGCGCGTCCGGGGACTTGGCCGGAGAGCGCAAGGGTGAAAGCGCGACCGCAATGGATTTGATCGACGATATCCCGAACGTGCTGCCTAAGTATCGGTACTAATTTTTCGATATTATTATAAACCAAATATCAAATCATAATATCATATATGAAGGATCTAATTATCATCGGGGGCGGGCCGGCAGGTATGAGCGCGGCAATTTACGCGGCGCGCCAGAAGTTGGATTTTATTTTGCTGACCAAGGAGTTTGGCGGCCAAATGGCAAGAAAAGAGGTGGCAATCGAAAACTATCCCGGATTGGGCAGTATTTCAGCACTGGACTTAATTGCTAAATTCCGGGACCATTTGAAAATGCTAAATGTACCCGTGGTTTTCGGCGAGGCGGTAAAATTGAAATCTGTCAACGGAGGTTTCTCGGTAAGAACCGAAAAAGACAATTTTGAAGCCAGGTCGGTAATTTTGGCGACGGGATCCCAACCCAAAATACTTAATATCCCTGGTGAAAAGGAATTTATCGGCCGGGGCGTGGGTTATTGCGCGACTTGCGACGGGCCATTGTTCGCGCGGCGGCGGGTAGCGGTGATCGGCGGCGGGAATTCCGCGTTTGAAGCAGCGATATTTTTGGCGAAGTTCGCGGCCGAAGTTTTTATTATTGAGCGCGGGGCGCAGATTTTTGCCGACGAAACCAATCAGGAGCTAGCGCAGGCGACCGGTAAAGTAAAAACACTTACCAATATCAAGATCAAACGGATCGAAGGCGATAATTTTGTGAGCGGACTGGTTTACGAGGATGCGCAAAACAAAGAATCAACTTTAGAAGTGGAGGGGATTTTTATAAAAGCGGGCAATGAACCGGCTTCCGAATTTATCGATGGCTTGGCGGAATTGAATGAACGGGGTGAATTGAAATTTGACCACGCAACGCAGCAAACCAAAACTCCGGGACTGTTTGTGGCCGGTGATGTGAGCGATATTAAATTCAAGCAAATTGTGATAGCGGCCGGAGAAGGCGCCAAAGCGGCGATGGCGGTCAACGATTATTTAAGAATGGCGGGTAAATAAACTACCGCGCGCCCAAGGTGCCGCGATAGTTTGATTTTCCGCCGTTCATCCCCGGGGCAAAGCCCCGCGGTATTCTGGCGGGTAAATAAACTACCGCGCGCCCAAGGTGCCGCGATAGTTTGATTTTCCG